>DASUVS010000001.1:0-5290 GCA_036378835.1 Binatia bacterium
TCATTCATTCGCATGTTGACTGCCTCAGTTTCCCTCTGGCGCGATTTGCCTCGGTGCCGACCGTATCGACCATGCATGGCCGTCTTGATGTCAAGGAGCTCTTGCCGGTCTATCGACACTATAAAGATCAGCCGGTTATCTCGATCAGCCACGATCAGCGCCGTCCCCTCCCTGAGTTGAATTGGGTCGGCACCATCTATCATGGCTTGCCGCGCAATTTGTTAAAGTTCCGCTCCGAACCAGGCGACTATTTGGCTTTTTTGGGGAGGCTGTCTCCGGAGAAGCGGCCGGACCTGGCCATCGAGATTGCCCGTCGCTCAGGAATACCACTTAAGATCGCAGCGAAGATCGATCGAGCCGATCGCGAATACTTCGAGACTGTTATCAGGCCGTTGCTATCGGCCCCCGGCATAGAATTCATCGGAGAAATAAACGAGGCACAGAAGCAGGATTTCCTTGGAAGAGCGCTCGCTTTGCTCTTCCCAGTGGATTGGCCCGAGCCTTTCGGGCTGGTGATGATCGAGGCACTAGCTTGCGGTACTCCCGTCATTGCCAGGCCATGTGGCTCCGTACCGGAAGTTCTCCGTCAGGGAATCAGCGGGTTTATCGAATCCTCTATCGATGATCTGGTTCAGGCAGTACACAAAGTCGGTGATATCCCGCGCCGCACATGCCGCGACGAATTCGAAAGGCGCTTTACCGCCGAAGTCATGGCCGACAACTACGAACAGGTTTACTACCAACTGGCCGACATGCGCCGCATGACGCAAGGAGCCGCCGTACGAACGAAACGTGCAATCCACGATGCGGCGCTTGCCCGAGAAGCCACCCGACATTGGCACCGAACGCCGGAAGCTAAGAGTTTGGACACACGCCGGAAGAGCGAAGCGCCGGTTCTGACGCTATTTTCAAATTGTGACGAGAGGGATCCGACGAATCTCGATAGTTAGGTTAGGTCGCTGTAACCCCAACGTGGAGGGATGAACATGTCGAATTCGGAAGTCACTGCTAAAACGAGTGAATTACTCGATTCTTTGAAGCCCTATGGAACATATCCTCGGAATCCGGGCAATGAGGGCTCCGCATCTTCCAGTTCGGAATTCACTGTGGGTGAACTCTACGGGTGCGTTTGTCATCGGCCGTTCGATGAACTTGCACGGTCGCGGCTTGGATCGATTCCCGCCAGTGGCGGCCTACAACTCACAGAGTAGTCGCCGGGGTTGTGCGGGATTCTTTGATCCAGTTACTTGCATCTAGGGAGACATTGCAGCTACAACCGGCCTCTTAAACGGTCCGCTTCATCCAACAGCGGTTTAACCCTTTCGGCAATACGCTCGGCCATCAAACGGTAACCGGCGCTGTTGGGGTGAATCTGATCGCTTCTGAGTTTTGCATCATTGAAAATACCTTTCATCACCTGCGGGATATAGACTGCGCCGAGTTCCGCCGCTGTCTCCTCGAAGAGGGGGCCATACTCATCAGTAAAGAAACCGAGTTTGATGCCGGCGATTGCCACCATCGCGCCGTGACCTTGTATTTGCCGGACGATTTCTTTTAAGTTCATTTGAGTCTCCCTAACGGGGACTTGACGTAAAAAATCATTTCCACCGAGAAGCAAAATCACCAGGCGGGGATTCTTGCTTAAAACCGAAGCATGGATTCGTTCTAGCGCTTGCGCGGTGGTATCGCCGCGGCGACCGGCATTCAGCACCCGCATTCCCAACAGGCGCGACAATACAGTTGGATAAGCGTCCCCCGGCTTGGCGCCAACCCCTTCCGTGAGGCTGTCACCGAAGCAGACAATGGTATCGCCAACGGAGCCGATGTTGCGGATGGTATCAAATCGCTCACTGCGGCATCCGGAAACAATCAGGAGTAGGGCAAGCTGTAATCCGAGAGTACGAGTCATCTAGAATCGTTAATCGGGAGACGCAGTTCGGCCCATCCGAACGTATACGCTTCGCCATGCAGGTGCCGGACGATCGAGCGCCCTAAACGATCGGCATAAATCTCCAATGCAGCTTAGAAAATGGATGGCTCGGGTCGCGCAGTTTGCCTCCTAGACATCAGCTGATCCTTCGTCTTCGCGATTCTTTTTGCGGATTGTATTTTTACTGCTGGAAGTCCCAACCTTTTGGCTAGCCGGGCGCATGAAGAGCATACAACCATATTGAGCAGAACAACGCCCGCCTCTTCCGTGATTACGCGATAGAGTTTTTGCTTTGTAATGTGATTGCAGCGACGGCAAGTAAACTCCATTAATTATCTCCTTGCAATGCGCGCTAAACGCGCTTGATGATCGCTAATTGAATTCTCAGTGTGTGAAGAGTAAAAACGAAGGTTACAGAGCAATAGCAGAACGGGCAAGGAAAAAATCGCCGCGATAGTTTAGTAAATCCTGGCTTATCCACAATGCCATGTGCATAAGCTGTTCATAACACCTGTTTACTCTGGCTAGACAATAGCTGCATCGAATTGCCTAAACCATGAGCTAACGCAAAAAATTTTATTTTTCGCGATATCGGGATCGTCCGCAAAGTTACATCCAATTCTTACACGCTCGACAAAACGCAATGATGGCGCCTCAGCCGAAGTCTTTTCGGTGCTTAGGGACCGTACGCTCGGCACGTGAGATCCTTAATATTCTGCGGGCGGGGTTGATGGCTTCACGACCTTCTTGACGCCATCGCCAACCGTATTGGCCGCATCGCGTGTTCCCTGCCCGATTTCTTTGGCAACGTCACGAGTGCCGTGACCAATCTCTCGAGTTACATCCCGAGTTGTGTGACCGATTGTTCGACCCGCTTCTTTAATGTGAGCACACGCCGATACAAAAAATACCGCTGCAAGAACCCATAGAACGGTCTTAAAACCATCGTCAACCATTTGCGCCTCCGTCGCTGCCGCTAATCCGGAGCATTGTATCATAGTTGGAAAATCCGTGATGGCAGAGAACTCCAGCTGCATCCTGAGGTGTCGGGGTCTGGCATGAACGCAGATTCGGCAAGCTAAGGAAAATACCTTGACGAAAATCAACTTGCATTGCTATATAAAACCGCAATTCTGCCCGGAGGAATTATCAAGATACGTTTGTTGCGCATCGGTGTAGTCTCATCTTTGATGATGTGCCTGTTGCTTGTGAGCGCAATCAACCTACGTTCCGCTCATGCGCAACCAAGTAACGGCAACATCGTGCGCTTTCTTGAGCAGGCAACCTTTGGCCCAACTCCGCTACTGATCGCACATCTTGAGCAGGTAGGAATCGAGGCATATCTCAACGCGCAGTACACGGCTCCGATGGCGGATTACCCGGAGCTGGAGTTTTGGCCGCAAATGCGCCCGGCGGGCTGCACAGGTGATTGTCAACGAGACAATTACACCTATTATCAGCTTCAGCGCCATTTCTTCACCAACGCCCTGTATGGTGCGGATCAACTGCGCCAGAGAATTGCTTTTGCTCTAAGCCAGATCCTCGTAACCTCACAGGTTGACGTCCCACTGCCGAGTTGGATGCGAACCTATCAGCAACTCCTCTATAAAAGCGCGTTCGGTAACTTCCGCGAACTGCTCTACCAGATTACCGTGAACCCGACGATGGGCCGTTTCCTCGATATGTTGAACAATCGATGCCAGACGCGAACGCCACCTGACGTCAATATTTGTCGAAACGGGCTTAACTCTCAGCCCAATGAAAACTATGCGCGCGAGATCTTGCAGCTCTTCTCGATCGGAACATTCATGCTGAATCAAGACGGCACGCGGCAACTCGACGCCAACGGCGATCCGATCCCCACTTACGACCAAGAGACCGTTGAAGAATTCGCGCGGGTTTTTACGGGTTGGATCCTCGCGCCAGCGATCGCCGGGCCTTCCAGTGCCGGCGGGACGGTGCCCAATTACCGCGACCCGATGCGGGTGCGGCTCGACTCGCAGGGCCGCGAGGACTATCACGATAAAGGCGCTAAACAACTGCTAGCGGGCTCTCGATTGCCAGGGGGCCAGTCGCAAAGCGCCGAACTCGGCGCCGCCATCGACAACATCGCATTTCATCCAAATGTCGCTCCTTTCATAGGTAAACAGCTGATCCAGCATCTTGTAACCAGTAACCCAAGTCCTGCCTATGTCGCGCGCATCTCCGCCGTATTCGCGTCCAACGCCAATTCACCCACGCAGCTCTTCGAGGTGGCCCGAGCTATTCTTCTCGATCCTGAAGCCCGGGGCGACTCTGTTGACGCTGCTGCCCAGCCGAATTACGGCAAGTTGCGCGAGCCAGTGCAGTTCATCACCAATCTCTTGCGTGCGTTCGGCGCCACCAGCGACGGCGTTCTGAATACGCTCAATATCGGCGGCTCGTCGATCGGATCGGGCGACATGGGTCAGGATGTATTCAATGCGCCATCGGTGTTTAGTTTTTACCCGCCGACGGTCAGGGTACCGGGAGAGAACGCGCTGGGGCCGCAGTTTGCGCTGTTCTCTTCGTTGACTTCGCTAAGGCGCGCCAATTTCGCGCAGAGAATTATCTTTTCAAACATTCCCGCCGCTGCTAATCGCCCGACCGGGACATCGATCGATCTTTCTTCATGGGATTCATTAGCGAACGATCCTGACCGGCTAATCGAAGCTCTGAATCACTTATTGCTCCATGGTGTGATGACCGCCGAAATGCATGACGCCGTGAAAGTTGCCGTGGAGAGCATCCCCGCAAGCAACTCGCGCCTGCGCGTGCGCACGGCCATTTACCTGATAGCCACCTCGTCGCAGTATCAAGTGCAGCGCTAAGAAAGGAAAAAACATGGCAATGACACGCCGCAAATTCCTAAGCCGGTCTTTAGGAGCGTTGGGCGCCGCCATGCTGGGCATTGAGCGTTTTGGTTTGCTGAACGCGCTTGCCCAATCGGCTGATTATCGCGCGCTGGTATGCGTCTTTCTCAACGGCGGCAACGACTCCGGTAACATGATCATTCCCTACGACGATTATCCGGCCTATGTGGCCGCTCGAGGATCGAGCGGGCTCGCGATAGAGCAGTCAAGCTTATTACGAACCGGTAGCGTTCCAGGCATCGGTGCAGAATTTGGGTTTCATCCGAGCTTGACGGCCCTGCACGATCTCTGGGCCGAAGGCAAACTCGCTGTTGCCTGCAATGTAGGGACTCTGGTCGAGCCGACTACCCGCGATGCTTACAGGAACCGAACAGTCCGGGTGCCGCTCAATCTCTTCTCCCATTCCGATCAGATCAACCAATGGCAAACCTCGGTGTCAGATAGTGCCAGCCCGTCGGGGTGGGGAGGA
>DASUVS010000002.1:0-8595 GCA_036378835.1 Binatia bacterium
TGGAGGAAGCCTGCGCGCGGGTTAAAAAGGAATACCCCGATGTAGCCGTGTTGAAGCGTCCTTCCAACCGGCCGTTTGCCACCTTCGGCGCTCATGATCCCGAGGGCAATTACTTCGATCTCACCCAGGAAGGCATGGAGAATCGCCGCGATGTCTACGTCGAGCAAGCTCGCGAGGACCCGAGACGGATTCATCATATCAAGTTGCGCGTCATGAATGCGAAGGCGATCGCGGCCTTTTACCGCGACTTGTTCGAGTTAAAGGAAGAAGAAAAGGCGCTGGAGGATCCCAATTACTATCTCACCGATGGCAAGGTTACCTTGATCGTCGCGCCCTGGAAGATGACCGACTTCGAAGGCGCGGGCATCGATCGGCCTGGATTAGAACACTTGGGCTTCAAAGTAGAAAGCGTCGACTTGGTCAAGAAACAACTCGCCGCTTTGCGCGAGTCGGATCCGAGCATGCGCGAAAGAATCGTCAGCGAGCCTAAGGAGGGAGAGCGCCGTTTGGCGTTAATCGCCTCGTGCCGCCACAGCCAGCACGTGTTCTCGGATCCCGACGGAGTCTTTATCGATGTCACGGAGAACTAACACGGGATCGTAAGCTTCATTCAATAGCCCGGCGCGCCTGGGGAGAGGGCGCGGGTGAAACGTAGAATCAAAACTCGCCGCGCACACTGCGGACCGACCAGCCTTGTTCGCGCGACATCTGTACTCGCCCGGGAAAAGCCAAAACCGACAACCTGCTGCTAACGCGCTCTTGGTAACTTAATCGTCCTTCCTGGTCGGATTTCGTCATTCAACTGAACCTGATTCATGATCGCCACATCTTCAAGCGTAAACGGTGCGGGTAAGTTCTTTGGCATCAGATCCTGAAATCGCGCTTGTCGCGAAATACGCTCGAGCGCGAGGCGGACCGGTTCTTTGCTCGCAACCCGCGAGTCTTGGAGTTCGCCGAACCCCTGCATCGTTTGCATAAATTCCCTCTGAAACGTGCTGAAGGCTTGAGGGGCGCTGTAGCCGAGAAACTGGTAAACCGCGCCGCGATATTCAATATAGTAGACCATCAGCCTAACCATCTGGCCTTTTTCCATCTGGCCGTCGCCGATCACCAACAGTGCGGGTAAGCCATTGGAGCGCATCGGGGTCCGCTGGATGACCCGCAACCCGGGCTGATTAATGAATTTAGCAGCGGCGGATTCGACGCTTTTCTCCGGGGTCGAAGTGAAGCCGAGGATGGCTCGGTTCTGGCTCTCGACCATTACCACCTGCGTCGGTTGATTGACCACTTTGAAACCGCGTGGCACCGGAAAACGGAAACGCAATTCGGGATGGTAAAAGACGCTACCTTCCACAAAGCCCTGCCGCGGGTCCTCACCGATCACCAAGCCTTCGATGGCGTTTAAATAACGGTCCACCGTTGGCTGCGGCGGTCGTTCGACAGTGCGGCGATCGGTCAATTCTTTGATGCGTTGAACGCGGTCGCCTGGATTGGGGTGCGTGGAAAGGAAGTTGGGCATGCCTTGTCCTTCCTTTTCTTGTATCCGATTGAGCGTCTGAAAGAAGGAGATCACTTCTGCCGGGTCATAGCCCGCCAGTGAAGCGTACTCGACACTCAACTGATCCGATTCCAACTCATCCTCGCGGCTGTAGCGAAGGAACAGGAGCTGCGCGGCCATGCCGCCAACATTCAGAATTTCCTGCGCCGGAAGGCCAAGCCCCTGGCCTAAGATGGCGCCGCCGAGCAGTAGACCTTGGCCTAATTGTTGTTGCCATGCCTGGCGCGCTGCGTGGCGCGCGCTGACATGGCCGATCTCGTGCCCCAATACCGACGCGAGCTCATCCTCGTTGTTAAGGTGACTGAGCATTCCTCGAGTGACATAGATGTACCCGCCGGGCAGAGCCATGGCGTTTATGATCGGGCTGTCGAGCACCGTAAAGGTGACCGGTGTTTTTTGAAACTGCTCCTCGGCTCCGGGCCGGCGCAGGTGGCTGGTTGCGAGAACCCGGTTGCCGACCTCGTTGACGTAGCGCTCCAGTTTAGGATCGCGGTAAACACCGAACAATGCCGCAACTTGCTTGCTGGCTTCCTTGCCAAGCTCGGTTTCCTGTTGCCAGGTATAACCCAGATAGCGCCTTTCACCGGTTGCGGGAATTATGTCAGACGTGCAGCCGAAAAAGATGACCGCAAACAGCAAAAGCGAAACTGCCCTCACCATCGTCCGAAGATGATCGAAATTTCTATACTGCATCCTCCTCCTCCTTTTGGCTCGCGCTGCTTTCCAGCTCACGATCACAACCGGCGCGCCTGCGATTCTTTAGATAGACGTAGCTCGCCGTGAGACCGAAGCTCCGGGCAGAGTAGATTGGCCCTATGAGTAATATACACTCTCCGCGCGGCGCCGGAATAGAACGCACATTCAGATGAGAAAGAAGCAGGAGAATTAGGAGGCAACCGACGAACTCAATACACGATTGAACCCCTCTCGATTTGATTTCTGCGATGTTCATAATCGCGGCGGCTTATGCGCTCGTGGCGGTAATCATCATCGAGCCTGTCCATCTGTCTTTTGGCATTGATTTCATATCCCGCGCCAGTGGCCAGAGCACCGGTAGCGGCTCCAGCGACAAACTCACAGCCAGCCAGACCTAAACTTCCGAGAAGCAACAGTAAGATCAGCTTTTTCATGATTCCTCCTGATCTGCTTAGACTCATTTGCTCGGTTTTTGTTAACACCGGGGAGGAGTCGTTGCCGTAGAATGCGGCGAGCAACGATCCGATATAGCGGATTTATCGAATGATCATCGGCGCATTTGTACCACCATTCCAAATTCCAGTTCTTTTGATCTGTCTTGACGCGGCTGGGTGTTGCGTGTTTTTCATCAGGAGGAGGTCAGAATGGAAAATCCGATGTTCTGGCTCATTTCTTTAATTGCGGGAATCATTATCTACCGGCTATTACTCCGGCGGCAGCTCACTCCCAAGGCAAGAGTCACCGCTATGCTGCGGCGCTATCGTGCTTTGGAAAACACCGGGCTCTCGGAACGCGATTCTCTTTTGCAACTTTTATTGACTCGCAAGGATTGGGAAAAACTACCTCGCCCTTTTCTCGCAGCCATCGTCTCCCGGCTTGGTTCCAAGGAAGACCTGATGCGTTTCATTTCGCTGTCTGAAGATTACGGTTACCATCGAGACCGTTATCCGGCGCTTGCGAAGAGAATCGCTTTGGACACGGCGATGGCAGAGATTGCTTGTCTGTTTTCTCGTTTTGGTTTCCGGCTGCACGCGCAGGCGCGGTATAAAGAGGCGGAGTTTGTGCAGAAGCTCGCGCTACGATTACAACCGCACGCCTACTTCACGAATCTTCCATTGGCGGCGACCTATTATGGAACAGGCCGCCACGCCGAAGCTCTGCCACTTTTCAAACAGGGCTTTAGCCAGCTTCGAAGCTTTAACGCCGGCAGCGATTTGGACAAACACCAATTAGCGCCGGTAAACTGTCTGACGCCTGATGAGGAACCCGAAAAACTGTGGCAAAAATACCGCGAAATGTATGACGCGTGCCTTAACTCAACCGGAGGAACACCCATGGCGCCGCTGACCTTCGTAATGGTCATGGAGTTACTATCGTAGAGGCGGGACTGCGGATTAGCATCCTCTCTCGTTCGCATGCGCTAAATTCCACGATACGCCTTCGGGGCTATTCCCCTCGCGGCCAAGACGGCCAAGCTGAGCTGCGAGTCTTGCCGTGAACCGCTGGCTGACATCACTTCATTCAGCGCTTGCGGCAGAATAAACTCTTTGCCAAGATCGGCTTCGATCACAAATGGCAGGTGGATTCATGAAAACTCGATCGATTTGTCTTCTCGTTTTGTGTTTTGTTCTCCTCCTTCCTTGCAGCCGGCCTGCTAAAGCCGCTGCGCCACACAAAATCACCATGACCTCGGGATCCGCCAGCGAGCGCGATGGCGCGGTTTATGTAGCTCAGGACCAGGGCTTCTTCCGCAAACACGGCGTTGACTTGAGTTTCGTCCAGGTTCGTAATGGGCCGGTGGCGATGTCGGCATTGAGCTCGGGCGAAACTCAATTTCACTGGGGTTCGGTTTCGGGCGCTAACCTGGGCGCGATTGCCGAAGGAGCCGATCTGGTTTTTGTCGCAGGATTTATCAATCGCCTCTCAGGCATGTTCGTGGTCAATCCAAAAATCAAAACGCCCGCGGAGTTGAAGGGCAAGAGTATCGGGGTCAACAGCTTGAGCGGCGGCGGATGGATCTTCTCGATGTTGATGCTGGATTACTGGGGATTGGTCCCGGAGCGTGACAAAATTCAATTTAGAACGTTGGGCGAGCAGGCCGTGATGGCTCAGGGCGTGCTCAACGGCACCGTCGATGCGTCGTTTCTTGGGTACACCTTCGGCAAGATGCTCGAGGGCAAGGGGTTCACCGTCCTCGCCGACAGCGAAAAATTACCAATACCCTATCAGGGCTCAGGGCTGATGGCGCGACGGAGCTTTGTCACATCGTCTCCCGCCGCAGTCGACAGTGTGCTCAGAGCGTTACTGGATAGCGTCGCTTTTATCCGCAATCCTGATAACAAGAACCAGGTTACCAAGAGTCTCGCCAAAGCGCTGCGTTTCAGACGCATCGAAGATGCCGAAGATGGCTATCGCACGATGGTCAACCTTTACGACCGTAAGATTTATCCCAGTGTCGACGGCATTCGTAACGTCATCCGTCTACTGGGGGCCAACAACGAGAAGATTCGCCGCCTTAAAGCGGAAGAGTTAATCGAGGCCAGCGCGGTGCGCAGGATGGAGAAGGAAGGACGGTTTTAGCGGTTGGCATTATCGTTATCGTGGTTAGCCAAGAAATTCGATGCGATTGTCTGGCTCGTCCTGTGTTTCGCTGCCGAGCTACAACTCACGCTATCTTGAAGTTTAGCAACGTAACGCGCGCGTCTAGCTCAGACTTTTTTCTAAGTTTGGTATAACGTAAGAGTCTGAACTGGCGCTGTGACATCTTTGCGGTTTGCGTTGCGTTGCGCCGATAATTTCAATTTACAAGAGGGAAACGATGACCCAATTCAATCCAATCCGCGTCGGACTCATTGGAGCAGGGGGGAGATGGGGGCCGCGGGCGCATGCGCCGGCATTAAAGGGCGTGCCCGAAACCAAGCTCTATGCCGTGTGCACGGCGCATGCGGATACCGCGCAGGCAGCGGCCGATAAATTGGGCGTGACGCGCGCTTACGGCGACGATAAACAGCTAAACGCCGATGCCGAAGTCGAAGCGGTGGCGGTCGCAGTGCGCGTCCCGGCGCACTATGAGCTTACGAAAAACGCCATTCAAGCAGGCAAGCACGTTTTCTGCGAATGGCCTCTAGGCGCAAATACCAAAGAGGCCGAAGAGCTTGCGGCGCTGGCGCGCAAGCGAGACGTTCGCACCATGGTCGGCTTGCAACGTCGCGGGTCGCCCGCTTATCTGTACCTGCGCGAGCTGATCGAGCAAGATTACGTCGGACAGGTGCTGGCGGTGAACATGACGCTCATGACCAGCGGCGTGTTGACCCGCACCTCCGATCGGACCTGGCAGCGCGACGTCACTCTAGGCGCAAACACGCTGACAATCACATTCGGCCACGTGTTTGACGCCATGTGCATGGTGGTGGGCGAGCTTGCTGAAGTCTCTGCCTTGATCAGCACGCAGGTCCCGCAATGGTTCGAGACCGACACCAAAAAATATGTGGACGTCACCTCACCCGACAACATCGCGGTTCACGGCCGCTTGGACAACGGCGCCATCGTCAATGCCTGCTGCGGCGTGCATCCGTATCATGGCAGCGGGCACAGGCTGGAGATCTATGGCAGGGAGGGCACACTGGTGATGATCGGCGGTGGCGAGGGTGGCGGGGAGCGGCAGCGTAAGATCATGGGCGGACGGAAAGAGGATAAGGCGCTCCAGGAATTGACGGTGCCGGAGCGATTCAAGTGGGTGCCGGAAGCCGTGCGCAACGATGGTCCGGCCTACGAAGTCGGACAGATGTGGGCCAAGTTTGCCGAGGCGATACGCACCGGCTCAGCTACGAAAACCGACTTCGATCACGCAGTGCGCCGGCACCGGTCCTTGGACGCGATCGTACGCGCTTCAGAGACGGGCCAACGACAGAAGATTGCCTAACGGCACAGTTCGAGACGTTCCAAAAGTTCCAATCGTTCCACTTGTTCAAGAGGGTTTAGACGTTCCAGTGCTTTTTGCTCACAACAAGTCCATTCGATTGGTTATGAAACGATTGGAACAATTTGAACGGAGCGCAGCGGTGGAACGTTGGAACTATTCTCAACGATTGACGACTTCCTGGCCAGCCGCTAAAGAGAAAAGAGCCTAGCAAGAGGAGCATCGACCATGGAAAATCGCGCGGCAGAAATACACGATGCGCTCAAGCATCCGGTGATCGACGGCGATGGCCACTGGATGGAGCCGATTCCGATCTTTCTCGAATACCTGCGCGAAGCGGGCGGCGCTGGAGCTGTCGATGAAATCAGAGCGTTGTGGCAGCGCAATCAAGCCTGGTATCGAGCCACCTGGCCGGAACGCCAGCACAAACGCCTGCGCCGTACGATTTGGTGGGGCGTCACCAGCAATACGCTCGACAAAGCCACCGCGCTGCTGCCGGCTTTGCTCAATGAGCGTCTGCCCGAATTGGGCATCGATTTCGCGCTGATTTATCCTAGCTTCGGACTGAGCATTAACGGCATTGCCCAGGACAACCTGCACAGGGCTGCGGTCCGCGCCTACAACATGATGACAGCTGATATGTTCGCCCCGTTCGCCGCAAGATTTGCGCCGGTAGCGATGATCCCGTCCCATACGCCGGACGAAGCTCTCGAAGAGTTGGAGTACGCTGTCCGAGAGCGAGGGTTCAAAGCGATCATGTTGCGGGGAAACGAGGAACGAGCGATCCCAAGCGCAGCGGAGGGAATCGACCGGCAGAAGGCCGCCTGGTACATCGACACCATCGCTCTGGACAGCCCCTACGACTATGAGCCGCTCTGGCGGCGCTGCGTCGAGCTCGGCGTGGCCGTGACCCAACACGCCGGCAGCGGCCGCTGGCAGGATCGCGCCTCGATCAGCAACTTCACCTACAATCACGTCGGCCACTTCGCCGAATCAAACCACGCCTTCGCCCGCGGTGTCTTTCTGGGTGGGCTGGCGCGCCGCTATCCGAGCCTCAATTTCGGCTTCATGGAAGGCGGCGTAAGCTGGGCCTGTCAGTTGTGTCTCGACTTGATCGAACACTGGGAGAAGCGCCGTCGCGACGGGTTGCAATACCCGGGCGCGACCAGCATCGCTGAGATGCAGCGGCTGATCGACCGGTATGGCGACGGACGACTAAAAGCCAACGCGGCCGCGATCATGAACAACTTGGACGCATTCCGGCCGGAGTGCAGCCTCGAAGAGCTGGGCCGGCCCGAGCATGTTGCCGATGATTTTGAAGCCGCAGGAATCAACTCAAAGGAGGATGTCCGCGCGGTATTCTCTAACAACTTTTACTTCGGCTGCGAGGCGGACGATCGCGCGACGCTTTGGGCCTTCGATCCGCGCATGGGCGTGCGCCTTCGACCGGTGTTCAGCTCCGACTTCACGCATTTCGACGTGCCCGATTTCAGGCAAGTGATTCCTGAAGCGTTCGAGCTGGTCGAAAAGGGCTTCGTGACCGAGCAGGATTTCCGGGAGTTTACGTTTAGTAACGCCGCGCGCCTGCACACGCGCAACAATCCGGATTTTTTCAAGGGGACGGTCGTTGAGCAAGCGGTGGCCCATGAGCTTGGACTCAAGACGCCGTTGACAGCAGCGAAAGGCTAAGAGACTGTACTATCATCGAATCATGAGGACTGGAGTGATGGAGTCATCTCTGATGGACCTAGACCGAAACTCAATTCCAATAGGACGAATCATTTTGTGGCCGTCTGATCGATTGACAGCCCCGAAAATCACTATTCAGCAAACGGCTCATCGGAGTATTTGAATCCGGTTACGTTGATTTCCGGAATCAAATAGTTTACTTCCGCAAGACATGCCGGAGTGTGCCACAAGGTGTCCGCGGGCAGAACTGAAACCTTCGTTGCGCATCGGCATTAAAATCTTTGGATCAACTAGAGTTCGATCTCAGAGCAATTCCCGGCGATGAAATTCAGCGATTTATCGATCGACGAGATCCGGCATCAATGTCTCGATGGGCAGAAGCCAGTCAGTCCGCAGATTCTCAACAAATTGCGTCGGGATCCGCGCCAAGGCGCGCGCAAGCTCCTCGAGCTTCTCAAAAGACGCTACGAGCAAGAGCGCGCCGAGCGAATACGGCTGCAAAACATGCTAAATTTCGAGCGAGTACTGTGGAAGTCCGGCATCCGCACGGTTGCGGGGGTGGACGAAGTCGGAGTCGGACCGTTGGCCGGGCCGGTGGTCGCCGCGGCGGTGGTTTTTCCAGCCAACACAAAGCTTGACGGAATCGATGATTCCAAGCAGCTCGAACCGGAACAGCGAACTAATTTGGCGGCGAGGATTCGTGAACATGCAACCGCTATCGGAGTGGGCTCCG
>DASUVS010000003.1:0-4770 GCA_036378835.1 Binatia bacterium
AAAGAACTTGGGCGCACCCTGCTCGCCTTCCCAGTAGAGATAATCGAACTGGTCTTTCATGATCTGCAAGAGATCTCTGGGCGTTCGTCCCGCGCCATAGGTCGAGTAGTCATTACAGCCCGGAACATTGTAGGGAACAACGACGACTTTTCGCCCTTTGGAATCCACCGAGTAGGGGTTGTCGGAATTGAGCGGATCGGCCCACCAGATAAAGCCCGCCTCCGCTACCAATTCCAGAGTATGCGGTGTCGAAGCATGCCCCGGTGACAGGTAGCCGGTCGGCTTCTGCCCCAGAACCTTTTCAAAAGCGGCGACGGTTTTTTGAATCGACTCCCGCTCTTGCTCGCGCGTGTACATAAAAGAATACTCATGCTCATAGCTTTCAGAGGAGAACTCGTGTCCGTGAGAATTGAACTCTCTGCACTGCTCGGGAAACTGCTCGACCTTCAGGCCGTTCATTAAAAAGGTGACTTTCAGACCGTGGCGGTCGAACATATCCATGATGCGCCAGATGCCAACACGATCGCCGTATTCCCGTTCGGTGACTGCGGCGAGATTTTGCTTAAATACCGCATTCACGGGTGGGATCGTGTGCGTGCCGTGACGCTGTAACGACTCGCGTGTGGCGAAATTCTCTGGCCAGACTTCCCATGGGATGATGAACGTAACGCAAATTCTGGCTTGCTCGGGCCATTCGATGATTCTCGGTCGCGGCATAAAGCCTCCTACATGACCTTTTGGCGTATTAGTGTGACTGGTTCCCGGTGATTTCCGTGACGCTCATTGCGGCGCAGGGCAGGCGCAGGTGCTATGTCAAAGACTGCGAATTACCGTTACACGGTATCGGCAAGAGCGCCTATCGCCAGAGCCCAAAGATCAAGCCTTCCGGGAACGGGAGATGAAGGAGCCTGTTGGAAAAGCCTTCCACGGAAAGCATGAAATTGCAGTTAAGACAATCGTGAGCATCCACGGTTCTCCGCGGGCCAATTCAAATAACCTAGAACAAAGATTGGTGGCGGATAAACACCCGAAGCGGCCTTATGCCACCGTGCCTTCCAATTCCAGCACGACGTCTAAATATTTTTTATGGATTCCCGCGCCTACTTGTTTGGCCTCGTGCTCAGCGAAAAGCGCCAAAAGCTTTTTCTGTTGGTCGGCTGAAATCACTTCGTCCGCCATGCGAAAGAGGATCTCGTCTTCTTTTTCAATATGCTCGCGCAGTAGACGGCAGTAGGCTTGAGCGCTGCTGACAAGACTCTCTTTAGCAGACTCGTTGCCTGCTTCCACCAACGAGAGCGCCGCGAGCATGGACCGCACATAGGATCTTCCTTCCTCGTGTTCCACCAGCATCATGCCGATGGGCCCGCCCTCTATGGGAATACCGTGCTCCTCCATAAGAGGAAACAACAGCTCTTCCTCCTTGAAGTGATGGCACTCATCGGCGAAGTGGCGGAAGAAATCAAGCGACTTCTTCCAAGGCTCCAATGCGGCCACCGGTCCTTTCGCAAGCTTTTCTACCGCGCTGAGCACGCGCTCGATAATGCGGTGCTCATTGCTGAGAATCTCTGTTGGCTTCTCCACCTGATCGGTTGGGCTAAAATCCCGCGAATTTGCGTGTTCCATCTGATCATCTCCTTAGGGGTACGTCGGTCTCTATATGCTTGCCGGCTGCTCTTCACGTTCGGCTTTGACGTTGGCCGCGGCCCGCCAAGCAGCAGGCTGGTAAGCACAGAATGGATCGCTATGCATCGGATTGCCGGTGATTGCGTAGGCCCGCGATCGGCTGCCGCCGCAGATGTTCTTGAACTCACATACGCCGCACTTGCCTTTGATCAGAGAGGAGTCGCGCAAGCGCAGGAATACGGGCGAATTCCGATAGATGCTAGTTAACGGTTCGCGCCGGATATTGCCGCCGACGAGATTGAGAAAACCGCTCGGTTGCACATCTCCTCGATGCGATATGAAAGCGATGCCCTTGCCATCATTCACGCCAAGCGGAGCGCGAAGGACACGGGTCGCTTTCGGGGAGGTCCTAACATCTGCCGGTGTCGAATGCTTTTTTTCCACCTCGCGGAGCAAATTCTCCACGGTGATGCCCGCCTCGGCCGCCCGTCTTTGCAGCAGAACGCGGCGGTAGTGATAGCCTTCCCGCGGTGTGACATCGAATGACGCGGACTTATCCAGGTCATAGAGCCAATGGAACAACGATTCGAACTGGCGCGCGCTGAGATTGAGGCGGCGCACTTCCGGCCGCGCCGCCCTGCCCACCGCGATCAAGAGAAAAAGCGCCCACAGCTTGATGCCGCGTTCCCCGATCGTTTCGGCGATTGCGGGTAGCTCGTCCAGCACGTGACGGGTGACTGTGGTGTGAACCTGCGTTTCCAGACCGAACTCTCGACACCAGTCAAGGATTTGCAGGGTGCGATCAAACGAGCCCGCGACACGGCGAAAACTATCGTGGGTCAGCGGATCCTTGCCATCCAAGCTGAGCGCCAAGCGAACCAGCCCGGCAGCGGCAAAACGCCTGACTGCGTCCCGGGTAATCAGCGGCGTCGCCGATGGCGTCATTGCGACACGAAGCCCTTCCCCATGCGCATAGGCGATGATGTCGAAAATATCTGAGCGCTTGGCCGGATCGCCGCCGGTCAGAATAAATAGCGGATACGGCGCGCCGAATGCTTTGATGCCTTGTATAAGTGTTTGCGCTTCGTCGAACGTAAGCTCTCCGGCGCTTCTTTGAGAATTCGCTTCGGCACGGCAATGCACGCAGGCAAGATCGCAGGCGCGAGTGGTCTCCCAAACCACGGTGAAGGGACGCTGGTTAAAATCCATTGTCGAAGGAGGCAGCACGATACATGCCACGTCAGCCATGCGGAAGATACACGCTAGGGGAGCGCTCTCCGGCGGCTTGCTGAAGCAGCCGGTTTGTTATGACCGGGAATAAAGCGCGAGCCGTTTCTTGTTTCCGAGAAATCGGCTGCTGAGGGATTTAGATTTTTCGAATCGAACGAGCGCTTGCGCCCAAGCGCACCGCGCGCACATTGTTGAGCAAGAAAAGTAAGATCGCGCCGGCATTGAGCAAAC
Source organism: Binatia bacterium (assembly GCA_036378835.1). Lineage (GTDB taxonomy): Bacteria > Desulfobacterota > Binatia > UBA9968 > UBA9968 > WHTF01. The sequence continues at coordinate 3,085 of DASUVS010000003.1, forward strand.
CAGCCCATTGTTGCAGAGAAGGCGCTGGTGAAAGATCTCCGGCGATTCGTAAAAGCAGTGATAGGTGCAATAAACCGGCGTGCAGATAAAAAATATTTTGGAACGGCAAGGCTAGTCCAGTGATCGTCGGCAATATGATCGGCGCGTGGGCAAAGATCATCGAGAACACGAAACCCAAAAAGATTGCGTGCAACATCGCGTCATAACGTGGGCCGGCGCTGAAGAATTGCGCAAACACCATCCAGAGAATTCCTCCTACCGCCAACCACACGTAGCCGGCGATCAGAGACGTCGCCATGAAACGCGGCAAGCCTGGTTGACGGGCGCTCTGCCAGACCAGATCGTAACGCAGCAGCCAGAGCGCCAGCGTAAGCAGCCCGACGCCGACCAGCCGCAGAGCCGTAGGAAAATCGAAATAGGAACAGACAAGTCCAATGAGTATGACTGCCACAGAGGCGTGAAAGGCGCCACGAATCAACGGCGTAGGTCGCCGGAGGCGCGACAGCTCCAGTCTTTCACCCGCGATCATGAGCACCAGAAATCCGACCCACCAGGGGACAAACACGAAGATCGCCTGTTCGGTAAACCAGAGCACATTGCCAACCAACCAGGCAACGGCGCTCAGCGCCATGATGATGAAATGCTCGGAAGGGTATTGACGATAGAGCGTGAGGAACACCGAAACCATGAGTATGCTCGCTACCGCGGCCAGTGACGCGGTTAGTTCGGGCGGTCCACCGGCCAGCCCTGCAAGGGCGCTCAAACCGGCCAACACCGGAATGCCGTAGGGCCACCAGCGCTGCAACGCCACCGCCCGCTCGAGGCCGATCAAGGTGCCGAGAAAACCGACCACCATCAGCGGTCCGTGGATTACTATAAATTGACTGTTCGGCACCGGCAGGAACCAGCCCATGCGAGCGATGCCGGCCCAGAGGCCGGCTAGCAGTGAGAGCCCAGCTAAACCCATGAGGACGAAGCGGCCGCATTTTGGATTTACCTTCATCGTTCAACTAACCCTAATCCGACATCATTCTAAGCCCGCGAGGCCAGCGAGGCCTACAGCCGTGGGCAATGGGATAGTGCCTTGAAGGCCGCCCCGCATTCCCCTAATGGTGATGTTTCGTACGTCGCGGCCTTAGAGTCAATTGCGCGTTCGAGTGCCCACGGCTTCCGGTCTCGCGGTCCTCGCTCACTGCTGACGATGTCAACTATTGTCGGGTTAGGGCCAACTTTACGCTGACGGCGAGTCAGAATAAATCCGAAATCCGAATATCGAAATCCGAAACAAACTTAAAATTCCAAGCGCGATAAAGATTTCTCGGATTCACCGCGAAGTGACAGTTACGTTACACGCCGTGGACTGGCCCATTTGTTTGCATCATTCGGCTGTTCATTCGAAATTGTTTCGAATTTCGAGCTCGTAATTCCATTGCTCTACCAGGGCACGCCGCGCACCAGCATGACGCCCAGGACAATTGCGGTTAATGCCAGCAGCAGATTGAGCCGGCCCAATTTTACCGCTTGGCGCCTCAGTCGAACTGTCTCGGCTGAAGCGGGATTAGATTCCCACGCCGCAGACGCTCGAGGCCCTAAAAAAAAATCGTGAAAACCACTGATCCCCAGAATCGCCGCGACGAGTATCAGCTTTATAGCAAGCGTGCGTCCAAAAGAGCCTCGCCAAAAAAC
>DASUVS010000004.1:0-13492 GCA_036378835.1 Binatia bacterium
ATCGTGACGAAGATATATGAAGTCCCTATGAAAGGAGTGCAGGAGGATCGCAGCGGTTCAAAAGTTCAACCGTTCAATGTTCAACGACTGATAACAACTTCGATGTTGAAATTCCAAAACTTCGAAACGACACTCAGCAACTTGACGTACCGGAATTGATTTTTAAATGTAGGTTTATTGGCTTGGCTGGTTAGCTGAGAATAATCAGCGAATACATCGAGGCTCAAAGCCTTGCTCAGTCCCTCCAGCTCGCAGCGATTTCCTAGAACGGCAGAATCGGTTGGCCCGGCGGCGCTTCCACCGCGAAGGCATTGAGCGAGCATGCAAGCCCCACATAGGCGCCGATGATTCCCGTCAGCTCGACTAATCGAGGAACACCGATGCGTTTTCTTAACGCATCGAACGTTGCCGGCGTTATCCGGTGCGGCGGCCGGAGAAGCTCCTGGACGTAACGCACCACCTCTGCCTCGCGTTCACTGAGTCCGGCCGGCGCCTTGCGATTTTGGATGATTTCGACGCATTCCTGCCGAACTCCCGCTTTGAGCGCGTCCTCCGCATGCGCGGCCCACTCGAACGAACAGTCCATCTCCCGGGCCACAGTACAGATCGCCAGCTCCTTTACGTCCTCGGGAAAGTCCGTGTTGAAAAGCGCATAGCCGATCAGGTGCGCGGTCCGCGCCGCCAGGTCGGGAGCATGAAGCAGGAAATTATAGGGAGCGCCGATCCGCTTTCGGCTGGCCATAATCGAATCGTAAAATTCTCGCTGGTCTTCCGGAAGGTCTTCTCGGTTAGTGATCTCGGGTACTCTCACGATCGCCTCCTGCGAAGGTTTTCATCCCGCGAAATGTGTCGCTCAGCACCCTCGAATGGTCTCGCATTTTGATCGAATCGAACCTTCACTCGGGTTCGAGTTCGGTTCAACAGTGCGCTCCGTTCAAACGTCCGAACTAGAGAACACGGAGATTTCGCGCGCCAGACGCTAAGCACCCCGGGTCGGATAAACATCGTTCGTCTTCGTTGCCTCTGCGTTTTTGCGCGAGGCATTCGGACCTTCGTGTCCTTCGCGCCTTCGTGGTGAGTCCGTATTCTCGCTATCCGAGCAGCTGCAGCGCAGTCGCAGCATAAATCCTCGCCGCGTCACGAATCTCTTGCAGCGGGACGGCCTCTTGATCCGTGTGTGCCAAGCGCAAATCGCCGGGACCGAACATAACCGTTTCGATGCCGTTGCGGTTGAGAAATCCGGCATCCAGAGCGGCGGGCGAATAAAACAATTCCGATTCCTTCTTGGTCAACTCGCGAGTGGCGCGATCGATTGCCGCCACGATGGCGGCGTCTCTGCCGATTTCCGAGGGATACATGAAAGCGCCGCGTGTGAACGTGATGGACCAGGCGCGCAAATCCTTGAGCGCTTCCTGAATTTCTCGAAATGCCGCATCAGGATCCTCACCGGGTAACAGCCTGCGATCGAGCACGGCGCGGCAAACATCCGGGATCGTATGGCTTATATTGGGTCCGCTGGTAACTTGTGTCACCGTCACCGTGGCGTTGCCGAGACCATGATGAGCGGCCTTGAGCGGCAGTCGATCCAACCGTTCCAGCACCCGGCGAAATCCGTCCACGGCGTTGATGCCTTGTTCGGGCATGCTGCTGTGGGCCGACTTGCCGCGCACGATAATCTCGATATCGATCCGCCCCTTGTTGCCGAGACAGATTCGATTCCCCGTTGCCAGACCGATGATGGCAGAGTGTGCGCTGATCGCATCGTTTTCCAGAATAAATTGTACCGCGTCGTGACGGCCGGTCTCGCCCGCCAAGCTCACCGCGAGAATTAGCGGCGCGCGCAAGCTTAATTGTGTTCGCGCTACAATCGCCGCGGCGTAGATCATTGCCGCCAGTGCTCCCTTTTGTTCGCATGCGCCCCGGCCGAGAGCGCACTGCGTCGCCGCGCCGAACACCGTTCCGTCGACGAGCGCGCCGGAGAACGGTTGTTTCATCGAACCCGCAGGAAAGGTCATGGCGTAGCCCATCAGCAGCAATCCCTTGCCGGTTTCAGCGCTCGCATCGCCCAGGCGCCAGATCAAGTTGCCCATGGCATCGATTGCGCCGGCGCTTCCGGTCAACTCCGCCAAACGCGGCGCGACCATTTGCGCGATAAACTTTTTTAACTGAGGATCGTCTTCGAGCCGTTCGGTCTGGGGTGAGGGGTAACGCAAGAGATCGACAAGCAGCCGGTCGATCTCTTCGTCACTGGCAACTTGATCGACGGCAGTGAATACTTGCGCGGAAGTCATCATGATCGACGGCTGCGGCGCGCCATCACCAGGCTTGCTCTAATACTTCGAGAACTTGCTCGGCGGCGGTTACCGGTTTGGGATTGGTGTGAATACTGTAATCATCCAAAGCATCGCTGGCGAGCTGTCTGAGACCCTCGCGCGGCACACCCAGCTCACGCAGTCTGAGCGGCAGATCCATCCTCCGGTTCAGGGTGAAGACGTGCTCAGGAACGGCGGCAGCGAGCGCGTTTTCATCGGCGCCTTCGATGCCGATCTCTCGCGCCATCCGCGCATGCGCCTCTACCGTAGCGTCGAGATTCCAGCGCATGGCGTACGGCAGCATCAAAGCATGGATCTCGGCGTGCGGCGCTTTATAGCGGCCGCCGATCACGTGAACGATCGCATGATGAATGCCGGTCCAAGCGCTGTAAACCCCCATACCCGAGAGACAAGCTGCTACCTGAACCTGACTCAAGGCTTCGAGGTCCCGGGAATTTTCCACGGCGCGCGGCAGATCGCGCGCAATCAGCCCGATACCCCTGAGACAGTAAGCGTCGGTAAGCGGCTGCGTTTCAGTTGAGTACATCGCCTCGACGCAATGCGCTAGCGCGTTCATCCCCGAAGCTGCGAGCAATCTTGCCGGGGCGGTCGCCGCCGCCTCCGGATCGAGAAGCACCACGCGCGGCGCAAGTTTAGGATCGGCGATAATATACTTCTTGCCGCCTTCGCTGATACCTGCCGAGTAACTGTACTCTCCGCCGGAAAGAGTCGTCGGAATCGCGATATGCGGCAGCTTCGCGGCCGGCATCGGCGGAACTTCTTTCTCGTTGGGCGGGGTAAAGCGCACGCTGAGACGCGGCAACGAGCCGCCTTCGGCCAGCAGAGCCGCGACACCCTTGGCGGTATCGATAGCGCTTCCGCCACCGGCACTGACCAGCACATCGATGCGCGCCCGGCGCGCGCTTTCGACCGCTTTGGCAATCGACTCCGTCGGCGAATGCGGTTTGACCTCATCGAACACCGCTACGCATTTAGCTCCCAATTCGGCCCTGATCCGATCGAGCAAGAGCGTTTTGGCAACCGACGGCGAGATCACGATCATGGCGCGGGTTCCCTCGAGCCTGCCGATCTCTCCGGATAATTTTTCAATCGATCCCGGCCCGGAAACGATGCGCTCGACCCGCGGATTGTTAAAAACAAAAGTTGCAGCCGCCATTTTGTCCGCCTATTTTAAAATTTCTCTCAGCCGGGCGACCAGAGGCGGGTCAAGACGAAGAAGCTCTTTGACATTGCGCTCGAGATCTTCGCCCGACCCCGGATTGATTTCCAAATTGGCTTTGGCCGCCTCCTTGAGCAATTCCGGATCTTTGACAGTCTCCATAAAAGCCGTGCGCAGGATCTCCACGCGATCCTTAGGCGTCCCTGGAGGCAACACGTAAGGACGCACCGCGGCGCCATGAGCTTGGGCCACTGCCTGCATCAGTTTTCGCGCCTCGTCTGTCTTGGCGATACTCATAGTCAAAGGCACCTTGGGAAGATCCGGATGGGGCTTGGCACTAACCTGAAGCACAATGATCACCTCGCCGTTATCAAGCTCTTTCCTCCACGTCGAACGAAACGACTGCCACGAATTGCTCAGGCCGCCGACCTCGTCGCTGTTGAATGCCAAGCGAATCGGCGCGGTCCCTTTATAACCCGAAACCACCTGGATCGGCAGGCCGAGAGCGATTTCGGCAACCTTGGGAATATCATAGGTGCCGTCACCGGCTGCTATCGCGCCGAACTTGACCGCTGTCTTCGATGCCAACCATTGCTCGATGTCTGTGATGCCCGTGGTCTTGGAGACTCCAAAAACAAAATTGTCCTGAGCCGGTACCCCGACGTATTCGAATTTGAGCGCATCGAATTCAATGCCGGGCTTGCCGAGGAGCTGTTGAAGAAATTGTCCGCCAACGAAATGGCCGATGGTCAGGCCGTCGGGTTTGGCTACCTTGAAGAGATGGTTCGCCGAGACCAATCCGCCCGCGCCAGGCATGTTATCAACGATGATGGCAGGTTTGCCGGGAATATGATTGCTGAAATGGCGGGCAATCAGGCGTGTGTAGGTATCGTACCCGCCGCCTGGCGAGGTCCCGACGATTATACGAATTGTTTTTCCTTCGTAGAACGGCGCCGCGCCATGAGCGGGTTGGTCATTGACACCCAGCGCAATCAGCAGAACGGCGCAAGCGGTCGTTAAACCCCGGAACCTCACTAGCAAACTTTTCAAAATTTTGACTGGCATTTGTTTCATTGCTCCTTTCGCAATGTTTTTTCAAGAGCAAAACGAGCTGCTACGACGTAGCCGTGATTGCAAACACCGCATTGCCGAACAACCGACACCAACCCAACTTTTCGAAAGCACTTGTCGTACATTCCGCCGTCTACGACGAGCCGCTCGTGCTGTCAAGGGATACCTTCACATCTCACAAGCAATCTCAGTTAGGCGTCAACCAAAGGAGCACCTTCAATGGTGATCTCTTGCCAGGGTGATAGCTGATTTGCTACCAATCACGAAACGTTTAGCAGGAGAGTGACCAACATGAAACTCGCTGAACTGCACTGGCCGGAAGTTGAAAAGCTCGACAGAGAAAAAATAGTCGCCTTGATTCCGGTGGGGTCCATGGAGCAACATGGTCCGCACCTGCCCTTTCAGGTCGATGTTTTTTGCGCCTCGCGCCTGGCCGAGGATCTCGAAAAGAAAATTCCGGACGTCCTGCTGGTGCCACCGCTTTGGGCGGGTGTTTCGGCGCACCATATGGATTTCCCGGGCTCTATCACTTTGCGCGCCAAAGTCTTCATCGACGTTTTACATGACATCTGCGGTTCGCTACATCATCACGGCTTCCGCCGGATCGTGCTATTAAATGGCCACGGCGGCAATCGCTCTAGCCTGGAGGTGCTGGGACAAGAACTCTTCGTCGAGTTCGGCCTGACCGCCAACACGTTGGCTTATTGGGACTTGGTGCCGGATCTAGTCAAGTCGCTCAAGAAAACCCAATCGATCGGCATGGGTCATTCGGGGGAACTCGAAACATCGCTGATGCTTTATCTCGCGCCCGAATTGGTCGATCGGCAAGCTATCCCGGCGGGTGTTCTCGGTGTCGAGCCGCCCGGTCCCACGAGCGGGATCAAACGTTACGTCAATATGAAGGAGCATTCGGCAGCAGGCGTGATCGGCATGCCGTCGGCGGCCGCTCCCGAGATCGGCAAAGAGCTCTATCAGGGCGCGCTAAACGCGCTCGAGAAGGCGGTTCGCGTCCTTCAGTCTGACCATTGATTAAAGCGCAGCGCGTTTCATTTTTTGAAAAACTTTGCATATTTCTGGCCGAGCTGCTTGTAATCGCCTTCGCTGCGCTGGATCTCTTCGACGAATTTGATTTTGTCGGCGTCTTTCAACGGCGGATGAACTCCGCGCAAATTGACGAATTCGCAATCCTTGGCGAGCGCTTCCATGCTATCTCGACTGTACCAATGGTCGATCCATAATTTTGCCGCGTTAACGTTGGCCGACTTGGAGCCGATTGCGATGTAGTTGCTTTCTCCCAGGTACGCCGGCAGCCGTACGTAGTCCAAAGGAGCGCCGGCTTTTCCCATATCGCAAACATATTTTATGTATGCGATGCCGAGCGGCTTCTCACCGTTGGCGATGCTTTCCACGGCCGGTGTCAGGGAGCGGTGCAGCAGCGGCCGGCTCGCGGCCAGGCGCTGAGCGTATTCGTCTTCTTTGCTTCTGTCGCCCAACACCAAATGCAAACTCGAGAGCCATTTGGCCATGGAGGTGTGCGAGGTCGGATCGGACATCGTGGTCTTCCCGTCCCATTTCGGATCGACATAGTCCCAGTAGGATTTAGGCGCGTCGGACGGCTTGATATAGCGGGTGTTGTAGACAAAGCCGATAATCGAGCTGCGATAATTGGGGCTATAGAAATCGTGATGATACGAAGGATCGAAGTTCCTGGCCGCCGGCGTTTGATATTTGAGAAACATCCCCTCGTTTCTCATGATCTCCATCGCATCCACCCCGGTAAAGAAAATATCCCAACTAACCTTGCCGGTGCGGAATTCATTGATCGCCCGATCCATGACCGCGGTGGTTGATGCACGCCAGTAGACGCTTTTGACGCCTGGATATTTTTTATCGAAGCTCCCCTGGATTTCTTTCATGACCTCGTCTTGGAGAGAGCCAAAAATAGTGACTTTGCCCTCCTTTCGCGCGGCCTCGATCAGCGCTGTTTCCTGTCCGTTAGCCGAGCGGCAAAGAACCAAGAAAAACGGCGAAAACATGGCACAGACCAGGATCAGTCTTCGATGAAGTGTGCTTTTCTTCATAATAATCTCCTTTGATTGGGTCAAATACTACAACGCCATATCGAGTAACCGGCTGACTTTTTCCGCTATAGCCGCGCCTGCAGGAAAGCGACTATGATCCGGTGATCGTTCTGAATTGTCCGCCAACTGGTTGAACTTGCGACCCCATTCCAGCTGCGGCACGATGTGGAGTTGCTCCGGCGCTTCCTGCAGCCAGCGAACGTCCTTGTGTACTGTCCAATAGGCCTAGCTTCTGCGCAGAATCTCCTGCGCTTCTTTGGAAAGATAAAAATCGGCCAGCAGAACCGCCGCATGCGGATTCGGGAGCCTCGTGATAGTAGCCGTTAAGGGATCAAAAAAGAGCAGTCCGTTTTTTTAATCTCGATCCTATTCAAGTCCATGCAACGACCGCCAATCTATACTCCACTTATTACATATATTGTCCAGAACCGGATTGCCCGACCGCTGGCATATTCGGTGATCTATTGCGCTCATCGCAGCGCGCTCTGATCACGATCGACGTTGCGTTGTGGTTTCGCCATCCAGTCAAAGCCGATGAAAAAACATAATGACCGAGCTCGGCAAGCTTATCTGCAGTAGATGAAGAACGTGCCAGGCTGGATTGAAAGCTGGAGAGGAAAACGAAAGTGGAAAAGAAAGACGCGGGGGCGAGCGTGTCGCGCAGAAGGCGACATCAAGCGAAGGAGCGAATAAAACTTCTAAAGCGGAATCGCCTTTTGAGAAACCCCAGTGTTCGGATTTGATACAATGATATTATGATCGCAGAATCTTAGAGCCTTTGGAGCGTGACCGATGGCACGTTAACAGGGTCAGCACCTCTGAACCTAATCGATGGTGTGTTGAGAGGCGGCTTGAGCCGCCTCTCAACAGTGAACCTGGAATAATTCTAATTGAGAAGCGCACAATTCAACTACAAATCACTAACGACCGAAACGATCATTGTTCCACCAGCTGTAGCGGCTGTCACGGCTATTAAACCATCCACTCCGGCGCCGATCCCAACGATCGCGATCGTTCCAAGTACCATACATTCTCTGGTTCCCGCCCCTATACCAATGATTGTCATAGCCGGACTTGCGTAGATTACTGCGCAGTTCAGATTGGTCACGTCTCAGTTCGCGCCGGTCTCGCTCGATTTCTCTCACATCGCGCCTGATTTCGGATTTGCCCCGGGCAATCTCGTGTCGCGGTGCTCCCCGGCGTATGTCGCTGCGCAGCTCGGCGCGATCACGCCTAAGTTCAGCGAAGTCCTGCCGCAACTCCGCCCGATTCTTTTGAACATCACGGTGACTCTCCCGGATTGCGCTGCGCCCTTCCCGATGCGACCGTCCGCTATCGGCCAAAGCAGAATCACTGAGCATTAATGCTGAAAGAAAGCCAATGGCAAGCCAGATCAAGGTTTTCCCATTTTGCATGATTTTCCCTCCCTTGCGCCTTAGACGCAGGTATAAAGCGAATGTTAATCGCCGACGAAAACGATCCGGCAGATCATTTGATACGGATCTACGTTCGCTGACGGGACAACTAGACATGCCTTATCAGCCGCCGAGCCAAGAACGTTGCTCGATAAGAACGTCACGATGCTTGCGTCCTCCTGACAGCAAATATTTTCAAGGAAGGCTCAGCACGCGACGGTACTGAGCGATCAAAACACTAAGCTTCCCACTCATTTGGCGTAGAATGTCGCGCTAGCTAATGGCCCGAAAGTTTCAATCGATCTCCGAACGGATCGGAGGGTGACCCTGCTGATAGCAGTACATTTAGGCGCATTCAAATCGCAGCGGGAGCGGAGCACCAACCATGAATCCGATGCAGATCTAGGCAAGAGCTATGCGGGAAATCAGGATAAAAGAAGAGTAAAATTCAAGTCGCTGAATCGGTTCTGACACTCGGCGGTGCAAACATTCATGTCATTACGGATTGTTTGCGTTGCGCGGTCGAACCGCGCATTACATGACGAGTAGGTACGTTAGGCTATGGCAGTTTTGTAGTTATGTCCGTTGCAATCAACGCCGCAGATCTCGGCCACTGCATCTCGATAGGATAACCAGCCCGCCAATGCTTCTTGCATGGCTCTGACAACCGTGCCACGCCTCGTCGGTTTTACGTGATCTAGAATCGCGGCCCATGCAGCGGCCCGATGGTTTCCCTCAACCTGCCGGTGCGCTTTGGTGAGAGCTAAATGTTGGATCGGCAGGCCGTAATGCTTGACGAGCGGATGCTCATCTAATGGAGGTGGCGGAACGGCTACCGTCGATTCGATCGCGCGCCGTTCGTCCTTCGACCCTTCGACAAAGATGGTGACAACTGCTGCGGCGATCTCCCAACCATAATGCTGAGTCGCGTTATCGAGGTACTGCCGATAGTTCTTTGCGGCCGGGAGCAGCGATACATTGGCGAAGCGCTTTAAGTCCATTCCTAGGCCGCGTGCATATTCAAGAAACAGCTCAGGGTGCGGGCTGCCGGCGACCAGCCCACCGGTCTCTTCTTCGTAAAGATTTTCTGCGAGACTGCGCCGAACTAGGGCAATCGGGCAGCGCACGTAAGCGCGCCCGACCATCACGGGAAAATCGCGGACATAAGTCGCATATTCCTGTTCGAGGTGATGATGGAGAAGATCTTTCGGAACCTGCCCTGAGGTAAATGCCGGCCAAGCCCAATGGTCCTTGCCTTCCATCACAACTAGGAGCTGTTCGCGAAAAGTTGCTCGATCCATGTTGCTCCCCCTTGCGAATAATCTTCGCAAGGGTGGCGACAGCAACTACCATGCCGCCCAAGCCGGATCCGTAGTTGTATCTATTCGCGGATTTCGCAGTCCAATAGCATGGTTGTCGATGTTTGTCCGATAATCTCTACGGGGCGAATGGGTCGAAAATTCAACCGAGAGTTGAGCCGGGCACGGACGAGAAATGCGTCAGAATCGAGATGCTCGCGGGCAGATACGCCACTGAAGACCGATTCGGTATTCAACGCTATCGTGTTTTGGTTCGCATTGTGACGAACTCTTCCGCGGCTGTCGGATGGATTCCGATAGTCGTGTCGAACTGTGTCTTGGTCGCACCACAGTTGAGCGCTACGGCAAATCCCTGAATAATCTCGCCGGCATTGGCTCCGACCATATGGCAGCCAAGCACCCGGTCGCTCACATGATCGACGACGAGTTTCATCATCGTCTTTTCCGAGCTTCCGGTCATGGTATGCCGCAATGGTCTGAACGTGCCCATGTACACATCGACCTCGAATTCACGACGGCGCGCCTGCTCTTCGGTTAAACCGACTGTGCCGCAATTAGGCGTGCTGAAAATCGCAGTCGCGACATTTTCATAATCCAGCATAATCGGTCTGTTGTTGAACAGCGTATTCGCCACGGCCGTACCCTCGGCGATGGCAACTGGAGTGAGCATCAAGCGGTCCGTGCAATCACCGATGGCGTAGATACTCTCAACGCTCGAGCGCAAGTACGGATCCACGACTACCGCGCCGCTCTGTCTCAACTCGACACCGGCGTTTTCCAGACCCAAACGGCGAGTCTTAGGCACGCGGCCGGTGGCATAGAGAATCTGATTGGCGTCGATTACGCTGCCATCGATGAGGGTGGCGCGCAATATTTCGCCATGCTTTTCGATGTTGGCGATACCGGTGTTAAAACGTAGATCGATCCCTCGCTTGAGCATCTCATCCGCGAGGGTAAGGCGAATATCATTGTCGAAGCCGCGCAGAAACAACTCGCCGCGATACAGCTGCGCCGTCTTTGCGCCCAGCCCATGGAAGATTCCTGCGAACTCGACTCCGATGTACCCGCCGCCGACGACAACTACTTTATCCGGCAGCTCGGGAAGGTAAAAAGCTTCGTTAGAGGTGATTACGTGTTGGGATCCGGGAAATATCGGGATAGACGGCCAACTGCCCACGGCGATGAGGATATACTTTGTGGTGTATCGCTTGCCGTCGACCGCGACCGTATGCGGGTCTACGACTTGAGCGTGACCTTCGATTATCTGTACACCGGCATCATCGAGCAGTTTACGGTAAACACCATTGAGCCGGTAAATCTCGCTATCCTTGTTGGCAATCAGTTTCGCCCAATCGAGGCTCTGCGGCCCCGTTGTCCAGCCGAAACCGGCAGCGTCGCTAAAGTCGTCCGAATAATGAGAGGCGTAAACCAGAAGCTTTTTCGGGATACAGCCGACATTCACGCAGGTGCCGCCGAGAGCGCTTTCTTCGGCAACGGCCACCTTCGCGCCAAACGATGCGGCAACGCGACTGCCCCGGACACCACCTGAGCCGGCTCCGATGGTAAACAAATCATAGTCGTATTGAGCCATGAAAACCGCCTTTCAAGGATCTAGTTATGATAAAAGGTCCATTCCCATTCCTCAACAGTAAGACTGTTCACCGGAATCGGCTTTGACACTGTACAGGATTTGAACGAGAATGCCGTCACTTGCTAGATCCTTGTTTTTGCCGACGATGCCACCCTCTTTATTCCGGAGCACCTCTACCGGAAGCCGTCGTTTACTCGCGGCTGTGAGCGCTCTGCGCCATCGCAACTATCGTCTCTACTGGTTCGGGCAGCTCTTTTCCGTGCTGGCGCAAAACATGGAAGCTGTCGCCCAGAGTTGGCTCGTGCTTGAAATCACCAACTCGCCGCTACTACTCGGTCTAACCGGATTAACCTTCTCGATTCCTACCATCGCGCTGACACTTCTCGGCGGAGCGGTGGCCGATCGCACCGACCGCAAGCGGATTATGATTTGCTCGCAGATCGGATCGTTTGTGATGTTTTTATTATTGGCGATTCTCGTCGTAAATGAACTGGTGGTGCTTTGGCACGTCATGACTGCGGCCTTCTTCTCAGGTTGTTTCAGGGCTTTCGACCGGCCGAGCCGGATGGCTCTCCTGCCGCTGATGGTGCCGAAGCAAGATATTCCGAATGCCGTCGCAATCGGCGGCACCATCTGGCAATTAAACAAGCTGGTCGGCCCGGCGCTGGCGGGAATGCTGATATATTTGGTCAGTATCGGCGCGACTTATCTGTTCTGCTGTGCCGCTTCAGGAACCGCCATCTTACTCTGGCTCGGCATCCGCCTGGATCGCCAGCGGATCACCGCCACTGCGGGTGGCCTTCTGCAAAATATGCTGGACGGGTTAAATTTCATTCGCAAAAATGAAATCTATTACAGCTTCATCGGCATGACGTTTTTCAACAGCGTTTTCGGCATGTCTTACTTGATTTTGATGCCGGTGTTTGCGCGCGATATCCTGTTCGTCGGCTCCGAAGGCTTCGGTCTCCTGCAGAGCGCGGGCGGGGCCGGCGCGCTTTGCGGAGTTTTACTAGTCGCCTATTTCGGTCAGGCGCGCGGCAAGGGTAAACAGGCACTCAGCGGCGCCCTGGTCTTCGGCATGCTGCTGATTGTCTTTGCATATTCCAATTCGTATAGGCTGTCGCTCGCAATGGCGTGCGTGCTGGGGATGGCGAGCCAATTCTACATGACGACGATTCATGCAATTCTGCAAGTCAACCTACCCGACCAATTACGCGGGCGCGTGATGGGGATTCATGGATTGGCCTGGGAGCTAATGCCTGTGGGCGGCATGATCGGCGGGGTCATCGCTGAGGTTAACGGCGCGCCATCGGCGGTGGCATTTGGCGGCGCTATGGTTGCGGGAATGGCACTGGTTGTGGCCGTATTCCTGCCGAGCATCCGGCGGTTGGAACAGTAATGTTAGTTGTGTTAAGCAAGCCGAACACACTGCAATGGCGGAGAAGAAGGCGAAAAAGAAATCCGGCACAGCCCGTAAGCGTCGCAAGCTCGCCGGGAAATCCACCGGATTAACGCCGACGGAACTTGTCGGCATAGCTCCCGCCGTTATCGAAAGTCTGGAACGCGCCGTTGAGGAAGACGGCGGCAGAGTGATCAGCAGTTATCGCGAACCGTTTGGCGGCCAATGGTTGATCATGGCTTCGTTGCCCATCCAGCAAGTCGAACCAACGCCCTATCAACGCAATCTTTCCGATACTCACGTGCGCAAGCTCGAAACCGTCATTGCGAAACTCGGCCGCTTCCTCGATCCGATCATAGTCGTGCGCGGCGAACCGAATCAAGACGGAGTTCGCTATTGGACTCCCAACGGCAATCATCGGCTATCGGCGCTGCGCACTTTGGGCGCCAAGTCGGTCACTGCGATAGTAGTGCCGGAAACTTCAACCGCTTACAAAATTCTCGCCTTGAACACGGAAAAAAGTCACAACCTCCGAGAACGAGCCATGGAAGTGATAAAGATGTATCAGGAGCTGGCTATGCTCGATGGAGCGGACGAAGAAAGCTATGCGCTCGAGTTTGAAGACGCGGCGCTCATCACCTTGGGATTGTGTTATCTTGAACAAGGCCGCTTTAGCGGCGGCGCATACCACCCGATTCTTCGGCGCGTTGATGGTTTCCTAAGGAAGCCTTTGCAAGCAGCATTGGAAATCCGCCGCGAACGTTCCAAGATGTTGATGGATTTGGACAAGAAGGTTTGTGAAAGAGTCGATATGCTTAAGAAGCGAGGTCTAACCAGTCCCTACCTTAAGAGCTTCGTTGTGGCGCGCATCAATCCATTCCGCTTCCGGCCAAAAGACGTGGAGCCGCTCAGCTATAACGAAGTGCTGGAACGAATGATCAAAGCTGTCGATAAATTCAGCCCGGAAAAGATCAGGATGGAAGATTTGGCGAAGTCAGGCGGCGCGCCTGAGGAATAACGTGCGGATTGCGGCATTCAGAACTTTTGCTAGTGGCGACCTCATTCCCGGTGAATCTTGCGAAAACGGCAGCGGCGACTTCTCTGCTTTCCTCGATGTTTCGCTG
>DASUVS010000005.1:0-3969 GCA_036378835.1 Binatia bacterium
GTCGGCGACGGCGGCCCGGCGGCGCGCGTAGCGGCCCTGTCGAGTGGCGTGATTCACGCGACCATGTTCACGCCGCCATCGGACAAGATCTCCGAGAAGGCGGGCATGAGCATTCTTACCCGGCTGGATGTCGCCAACGTCGGCGCCGGCATCAATACGACGCCGGGATTTATTCAGAAAAACCGGCCTCAAGCGCTGGCCTTTCTGCGCGGTTATATGGAAGGGATTCACTACTTGAAGGCGAACAAAGACGAGAGCCTGAAAATTTTTTCCAAGTATGTGCGCAACCCCGACCTCGGTATCATGGCTTATCTCTACGAAGAGATTTCCACGCGGGCGGAAAAAGATCTGCGGCCGCAAGGCGAAGCCGTCCGCGCGCTGCTCGATCTCGCCGCCCTCGATTTTCCCCATGCAAAGAAACTATCCGAGAAAGACAACTGGGATCTGAGCCTCATCGACGAAATTCAGCGCTCGGGCTTTGTCGATCAGCTGTATCGGAAGTAAATGGGAAGCTAACAGGAGTGAAGTGTAAATAATAAGGAATCAAGCCGGGCCAAATCCGTGTCCGCTTCCTGGTCCTAATTCCGTTCACTCGTCAAAATGACAAAAGCGAGGAGTCCCCATGGAATTTAACAAGACCGTAACTCTACCCGTCGAAACCGTCGGCCAGGCCTATTTAGAAGTTCTGCGCGCGCGGGGTATCAAATATTTTTTCGGCAACAGCGGAACTGACTTCGGCCCGATCATCGATGCGTTGGCCAAACTGGCGGCGGACAAGAAAGAATTTCCCAGTCCGATTACGGTTGCCCACGAGTTCGTCGCCGTGAGCATGGCGCAGGGCTATGCGATGATCACCGGTGAGCCGCAGGTCGTCATGGTTCACGTGATCGTCGGCACGGGAAACGCTTCGGCCGCGGTGATGAATGCGTCGCGGCTGAATGTGCCGATGATTTTTTCCGCGGGACGGACACCGCTCACCGAAGAAGGGCTGACCGGCAGCCGGAGCAATTTCATCCACTGGGGCCAGGAATCCTTCGATCAGGGCAGTTTGCTGCGCGAGTTCACCCGCTGGGATTACGAGCTGCGCAACGGTCAGCAAGTGGAAACAGTGGTCGATCGCGCGCTAGAAATGACGCTGGGCACGCCGCAAGGGCCGGTGTACTTGACCCTGCCGCGCGAAGTCCTGGCGCAGAGGATGGACTCGATCACCATCCATCCGTATCGGAAAAGCAGAGAAGAGCCGTTGCAGCCGAGCGCAGAATCGATCAGGCGTACCGCAGAGATCCTGCGCGGTGCGACCAATCCGTTGATCATCACCGGGCGGCTGGGCTCCGATCCGACGGCGGTGAGCGCGATGGTTTCCTTTGCGGAGGCGTTGGTTGCGCCCGTAGTCGCGCCGGCAAGTCCGTTCGTGAGCATGCCCAACACGCACGACTATCACCTTGGCGTGAGTTCGGCGCCTTATATCAAAGACGCCGATGTGGTCGTGGTCGTCGAAAGCGATGTGCCCTGGTATCCAGCTCAGGGAAAGCCGCCGGAGACGGCCAAGGTCATCCAGATCGCGCGCGACCCGAACTACATCGGC
Source organism: Binatia bacterium (assembly GCA_036378835.1). Lineage (GTDB taxonomy): Bacteria > Desulfobacterota > Binatia > UBA9968 > UBA9968 > WHTF01. Next base: position 1,586 of record DASUVS010000005.1, read on the forward strand.
GTGCCGATCCGCAGCTTTCCGAAAGATATTTCCATCGGCGGCGATCCCAAGCTGGCGCTCCAATTGCTGGCAGAAGAATTACGAAAAGGACCGCGTAATGAGAATGCGCTTTCGGAGCGCGCCGAGCGCATTCGCGCCAGGCATAAGAAATATCGTGAGGACGTGAAGCAAAAAGCCGAGAAGGCGAGCGGGCACCGGCCGATCAGCCACGCCTGGCTGGCGTACTGCGTCGATCAGGTGCGCGACCGCGATACCATCGTGTTGAGCGATCATGGCATCGGCAACGAAGTGCTCAACTTGACTGAACCGGAAACCTATTTCGGCGGCTCGCCCGCCGGAGGATTGGGTTGGGGCATCGGCGGCGGTTTGGGCATGAAGCTCGCGCGCCCGGAAAAAACTTTCATCGTTACCGTCGGTGATGGAACCTACATGTTCAACAATCCGACCGCCTGCCACCTAGTGTCGCAATCTTACGGTCTGCCGATCCTGACGATCATCTGTAACAATGCGATCTGGCACGCCAGCAAAGCGGCGACACAGCAGGTGATGCCGGACGGCTGGGCGGTCAGCACGGGCAATTTCCCGCTGTGCGATCTCACGCCATCGCCGCGTTATGAAAAAATCGTCGAAGCGCACGACGGTTACGGCGAGATGGTCGACGATCCGCAGCAAGTCCTACCGGCGCTGCAGCGGGCGCTCAAAATCGTCAAAGAGGAGAAACGCCAGGCGGTGCTGAACGTGATTTGCGGCAGTCACTGACGGTGGCGAGTTTATTCCCGGTCGGCCGTTGAAACCGGTCCGGCGCCTTCGTGTCGAGGTCGCGCCAGTGCGGCGATCGATGTCCTCACCGCGCAGCACCGATCATGCGTTTCATGTCGAAGGTCGCAAGCCAATAAGATAGTAGGTTGCGCCGATGTCCGAATCGCCGGCGCCCTCCGCTTTTTGATCTCCTCGCCCGGCATTGCGGACCACTCGCTCGAGGACGAACAGACCTATTTGATAGAGCGCCCGTCGCTTATGATGCAACCAATCTCGATTTCGCATTGACACGCCTGTAGGCACTTTGTTAATCGCAGGGAATCTTGGACAAGGCAGGTTAAAAAATGCTGGTTATTGATTCAGACGGTCATTTGCACGAGCCCTTCTATCTCTTCGACCGGTACATGGAAAAGGAATTTTTCTCTATGCGACCGCGGGTTATCGGTCTCCTCGATGATCCACGGGAGGAAGGGCGGTGGTTTGCAGAAGGGAAAATTGTTCCCCGCCTACCTTTTACAAAAGGGGTTGGCGGCGGCGGCTTCAAATATCAGACACCCCGGCATAAGGAAATGAAAGCCAAAGACCTTACGCTCGATGACATAGAGGGCAGACTTCAGGACATGGAGCAATTAGGAGTCGATTATCAAATCGCCTATCCCACGGCTTTAGCATGGGTGTTTGATCTTGAGAACAAGGAACTGGCTGCTGCTGTTTGTCGAGCCTACAACAATTACGTTGCGGAGCAGTGCTCTAAAGCTTCAAAAAGGCTCGGTGGCGTTGCGTTAGTACCGATTCAGGATCCTCCAGCAGCAGTCGCGGAAGCAACAAGAGCAGTCAAAAAATTAGGGCTCGTCGCCGTTACCATACCAGGGTTGGTTGGGAACAAGCCGATACACTCGCCGGAATTTCTACCGTTCTTCCGGGCGATGAACGATTTGGATGTACCAATTGGCTTCCATGCGTTCACCGGGATGAACTACACTCCTTGGGCAGACTGTTTCGATGACTTCTTTTCGACTCATATCACCGCGATGCCTTTTTCGATGATGGTGGCAATGATGTCAGTGGCGCGAATGGGACTGCTTAAGAATCTTCCAAATCTTCGGTGCGCTTTTCTCGAGGTAGGAGCAAGTTGGATTCTATATTGGGCCTGGTGGGTCGGCAGGCATATCGAGCATACGGTGGGACTACGCGCCGATGGTCGCAATGAGGCCGGGGTGTGGGGACGCCAACCGTACGAATTGCCCGAGACTGTACACGAACCTTTAGAAGACATCCGCGAGGGACGGATGACAAGCGGTTTTGAAGTGGATGAGGATCTGCGCCTGCTAATCGACAAGTTAGGAACCAAGACTCTTATGTATGCAAGCGACTATCCACATGGCGACATGGAGTGGGGCCGAGTGCAAGCAGTACAAGCCAACCAGGACTTAACTCAGGAGGAGAAAGCTGCGCTGCTCGGCGGCAATGCAATGCGTTTTCACAAACTGAACTTTGAATAGATCATACTTCAAATCGCCTGTGTCCGGAGATCCACAATGCTCAACGTGAAGCATGTTTTTTTACCGTTTTTTGTTCTGGCTCTCGCGCTATCGTCCTATGCTCAAGAAACAAAGCTAGTTGAT
>DASUVS010000006.1:0-11471 GCA_036378835.1 Binatia bacterium
GTGTACGACGGCCACTGCTTGGTTCTCGGGAACTCGCGTAACCGTGTAATCGAGCGCCTCGTAAAAGCCATAGCGGCCGCTCGCGCCGGCCTCGGTAAGACGCAGGAAATTCTCTGCCGCCGTTTTCGGGTCAACCATCGCCGCCAGCGCCGTTGCGTAAGGCGCGACGACCACATCTTCACTCAGGCCGCGTTTGAGGCCTAGGCCCGGTACGCCAAAATTCGAGTACTGGTAGGTCAGCTCCAGATCGCGTGCATTGTACGCGGATTCCGAAACCCCCCACGGAACGCCACGCTCGCTGCCATATTTCCTCTGGCGGCGCACGACGAGGAAACAGGTCTGACCTATGAGACTGCCCGACGGCGAGTGCATCACGAGCATCGGCATGAGGTACTCGAACATTGACCCGGACCACGAAACCAGCGCAGACCCCCGATCCACCGGTGTCAAAGCGCGACCGAGATGGAACCAATGGGCCGAAGGTACGTCACCCTTCGCGATCGCGATGAAGCTAGTAAGTCGCGCCTCAGAGGCCAGCAGATCGTAACAATTCGGATCGAGGCTATTGTCGGAAACGCGATAGCCGATCGAGAAGAGTTTACGCGTGCCATCGAAAAGAAAGCCGAATTTCATCTCCTCGAATATCGTGTTCGTGCGCTGGATGAGAGCCGAAAGGCGCCCGGCCAGCGCTCCACAGGCTTCGGCAGAACGTCCGAGACTCTCTATGATCGCATCGATTCGGGCGAGGGTATCACTCTGTACGGCGCGATCTTTCGCCACGCGTTCGCGCAGCATCGTGAGTTCGCGTTTGGCGCTTTCGCAGCGGTCCGGCGCATCGGCTAAAGTCGGGACTGAGAGAAAAAAGCGCGCCATTGTCGTAGAAACCAAATCTTCTTCAGCGACCATCGTGCGATTCAAAGGAGCCTTGCTATAGACAAGCCGCGCCCAAGGCATTGCCGCATCGAGATCGCGTGCATGACTTTCGATGGCCGCTCGCACTCCCTCCGCCCATGCGCCCAACTCCCCCTCCGCGCTGTCACCTCGTTCCGCGGTCAAGGTGCGGGCAATGTCCGCCACCGTGCGAGCGCGGACGCCGAGCTCAGTAAAGCGCGCGACCCAATCACCTGGAGTGCTAGGAACCGGACTGAGCGCAGCGGTCAAAGCGTCGAGTGCTTCGTCCAACTGTTTCCGGGTGACCGTTTGGGTGCGCCGGCCGTCAACGATCCCGCGCGCCAATTGGCGGAGGATGAGCAGGGCATCGGCGATCCCCGAGAGCGTCTGCGGGCCAAGCAGCGGGTGCTCGCCGATCTCCTGGCAGCCCTGTCCCAGCGCGATGAGGTGGCCGGCGAGGTTTCCACTATCGACCGAGGATATGTATTTAGGATCTAGCGGACGAAGGTCACGCGTATCATACCAGTTATAAAAGTGGCCCCGAAAACGCTCGAGGCGGTTCATGGTACCGAGGGTCGCTTCGAGCCGCTCGATTGCGGCCACCGTACCGATCCACCCGAAATCGTGCGCGGCGAGGATGGAGAGCAGATACAGCCCGAGGTTGGTGGGCGACGTGCGATGGGCCACGACCGGAATCGGCTCTTCCTGAAAGTTGTCGGGCGGTAGCGCGTGGTCTTCCGGGCCGACGAAGGTCTCGAAGAAGCGCCAGGTCCGCCGGGCGGTTAAGCGCAGCGTATGAACGTCATCCTCCGAGAGAGGTTGAGCCGCCGCCGCGCGCGGCGGCAGGCTAGTCCAATAAGCCACCAGGGGCGCTAACGCCCAGAGAAAAACGAACGGTGCCGCAATCGGCCACACTTCCGGTGAAAAGAGCACAACAAGGATGCCTACGGCGACCGCGAGCGCAACCGTGCTGTTCATGCGCCGATAGCAGCTGCTGAGGCTGAGGTTGATCCCGGATTTGGCTTGCGCTGCCGTCACCCACTCGAGAAGCTTTCGGCGTGTCACATAGACCCGCGTCACAGTCCGGACGATCGCGTCGGTCATCAGCCAGGCCTGGTGGGCAAGTAATGTCACCGTCAGTGCGACATGCGCGGCGGCAAGTACCAAATCCGTGCCGACCGCTCGCGCATGGCTGCGTTTTGAAATGCCGCGGCGACGCGGGATCGCGCCAATCAATACCTGCAAAAGCGAAGGGATAGCGATACATGCGAGTACGAATGTCGTCCAGATCCAAGGCACAGCGAACGGCAGCGTCCAACCAGCAATCAAAGTCAGAAAAGCCGCCGGAGCGAAAAGTGTGCGCCGGAGATTATCAAGCATTTTCCACCGGCCGATCAGCGGAATCGGAGCACCGCTCGGGTCCGGTGCGCGTCCCATAATCCATGGCAGCAACTGCCAGTCACCCCGTGCCCAGCGATGCTGACGCACCGCCGCAACCTCGTAGTGGGAGGGAAACTCCTCGAAGAACTCGATATCGGTGACGAGTCCCGCGCGCGCAAAGATGCCTTCAAAGAGGTCATGACTTAGTAAAGCGTTCTCCGGCACTCTGCCGACGAGGGCGGCCTCAAATGCGTCGACATCATAAATCCCTTTGCCTATGTAGGAACCTTCGCCGAAAAGATCCTGATAGACGTCCGAGACGGCAGAGGCGTAAGGGTCGATGCCAGCGGGGCCCGAGGAGATCCTCTGAAAGAGAGTACCCTCGCGATCGGTCGGAAGAGTCGGTGTGACGCGCGGTTGAAGCAAGGCGTAGCCCTCAACGACTCGGCCGACACCGGGGTCAAACCGGGGCCGGTTGAGGGGATGCGCCATTGTGCCGATCAATCGACAAGCGGTCCCCCTTGGCAACCGAGTGTCGGCGTCTAGAGTAATGACGTAGCGGACAGCAGCAGGCGCTATAGGCGCTCTACCACCCGTTGGCACGAAGGTGGTGTCAGTCGCGCCGCGCAGCAACCGATTCAGTTCATGAAGCTTTCCACGTTTACGTTCCCAGCCAATCCAATTGCGCTCGCTCTCATTCCAACGGCGCCAGCGGTGGAAAAGGAAAAATCGTTCGCTTCCATCCGCGGCGAACCCATGACGGCGGTTCAGTTGCGCGATACCGTCGACGGCCGCGGCCAACAGTTCGTCGTCTCCCGGCATATTTTCGTGCGGCGCGTCTGTCCAGTCGGAGACGAGGGCAAAACGAAGATCGCCCTCGGAATTCGCCAGGTAGTGCACCTCCAGCCGCTCAATCTGCTCCGCAATCTGAACTTGGTCTATCAGGAAGGTTGGGACGACAACCAGGGTGCGTAGATCCGCTGGCACTCCATCACGGAGCGCAAGCCTAGGCAGCACCCTTGGCCCGAGCAACTCCGTAACCTCGCGATTGACGAATGCGATCGCCAGATCCGAAGCCGGCACGAGAGCGAGGAGTCCGACGATTAACAGACTGACAACCCCAACTTCCGCTGCGCCGGAATAGAACAGGAACAAAGTCAGGATGAGGCCGCTGACAATCGCGATGGTTGCAAGATACCGGGACGTCGCGTTCGTAAGATAGGCGCGGCGCAGCCACGTCTTGATCGGCATGCGAAAGCCGAGTTTCTGCTCGAAGGCGACTCGCCCGTTCGCGATCAGGTAATAGCCGGGATCCGCGCGGCGATCCGTCGCTGTGTCCACCTCCTGCGCTGTGCCGCGGGAGCGTTTCGCTTGAAAAACTGCCAGCCGGGCAACTTCACGCTCATCGTGCGGCGAGCCCCGCGAGAGTTCTTCGATGGCGCGCCGGTAACGATCTCGTGTCACGAAGTCCGGAGCGGCAAAATCGGTGTCGATCCACAGTATGGCGTCCACCAGACTGACGCTCTCAAAGAATTCCGCCCAGTCGAAGGCGGAAATCAGACGCATGCTGGTGATCACGTTGCGCACGGTCACGTTCATCGCAGCTTGCCGTTGGTGCTCGACCCGGACAATCTCATCCGCCGTCGTGCCCTGCGCCGCCAGGCGTTGCTCGAGCCAGCGCAGCGCCGGCATGATCACCGGGTCCTGATCGCGCAGTCGCTGGACAAGCTGTACGGCGAAGGCTGTCGACAATGAGGCGCCCTCGAACGGCCGGAGCACCGTCGCCGCTCGCTCGATTGAACTACCGCCAACTCCGAGCAGGCGGTCGGCCACCGCGTCGGCTTCCTGGCGCGCCGCCCGTTCATGCACCATGCGCTCCGCCAGGCGCCGGAGGTTCTCGAGCAGCACCACGCGCAGCGTAATCGCTACTGCCCAGAGCTCGCCAATCGTTAATGGTTGCACGCGCTGGTAGGCGCGCACGAAGCGACGCAGCATCTCCGGGTCAAACCGGCTGTCCGTATGGGCGATGAAGGCCCAGGCGAGCCCAAAGACGCGCGGATAACCCTGCAAATGACCCTCGGCCAGCTTAGGCAGTTCTCGGTAATAGCCGGACGGCAGGTCATCGTGAATCTCGCGCAATTGTTCGTCGATGATGTGATAATTGTCGACCAGCCACTCGGCCGCAGGTGTGATGGCACGCTCCTCGCGGACTGCCTGGGCGATTGTACGATACGATTCAAGCAGCACTCGCCCGTTGTCGACGACCCGCGGCAACAGCGGACGACCCTTGCGCGGCGTCATCGTGACGCGCTGCGCCACAGCGAGGCTTTCGCCGTGCTGCTCGAGACGCTCGCTGCTAAAGAGTTCGGCCCGAATCGGTTCTTCGAGCTGTGAAAGTGCGATGGCTTCTGAATGTTTTTTGCGTAATAATTTCTGACGGAATGGCAATTTCAATCCATATACCTCACGCCTATTATCGCGCGCGTCGGGCGCATAAACACGCTATCAAGTTCGGCAGTCGTGAGGAATATGCAGGGCAGGGAATGTTGAACAAACGCGATTCTGGGGCTTTTTTTGTCGTGGCCAACAAGCCGTAGCTCGGCAATCATAGCGCTCTCCTTTGCGCTCCACTCCGAATAAGGGACCCCTATTTGCTTCACCAGTCGCCTTCGTCGCCGCAGCCGTCTCTCATCGTTGGCCCCATTTCGTATAAACGGAGCTCAGCGGAATATCTCCCTCACGGTGGATCGCGACAAGCACCGGTTCCCTTCAGGCGAGAGCATGATCTACGCGCTCCCAATGAAGTAGACCATCTCGTCTTGATCGACAGCTTACTTGATAGCAACTTGCGCTATCGGGTTTAACCGTCGTCTTCGCAGATTCGTTACGCGTGCGAATGGCGATCGTGCCGACGCTGCGATCGCGTTAGCAGCGCGTTCAGAATCACCATCAACAGGGTTAAGAGCACTAAATAGAAGAATAGACTTTCAGTTAACATACTCCACCTCCGCTTCGGAGAAGTTACAATTGAAGCAAGCGCAAGGCGGATGCCATCTCGCGGCCGCCGTAGGACCGCCGCGGCGTGACAAATGCCTGTGCGATGCGCGCGTTACATGACAGCAGTAATCCGCCGCACTAAAGCTATTCCCAGCTATGAGAAAGATAATGGCAAGGTCGAGAAGACGCCGCCCATGTCGATAAGTCGCTGCGGGGCGATCCGAAAAACACGGGACAGCAACGCATGCCTCCATTAACTGAAGTCGAACAGAATCTTCAGGCCCACATGATCGAGAAGCAACGGCTCGCCGAGTCTATTTACTGTTACGTCTTTACCGAGCGCTCATCGAGAATCCCGACCTATCCTCCGGCCTTCGCGCCGCGCCCGTAATCCGGCATGAAAAGCGTATCACCGACGAGGCAAACGGGACGGTTTATTTGAAATCCCATTGAACGCGTTTTGAGACGCGAGCGACCTCTTCAATCTTCGAACCCGAAACTTACGACCAACAGAGTTCAACTGCGAGCAGGAGCGATGGAAAGTGCACGACATTGAGGCCGGGCGATTTCGTTACGCGCGATTTCCTGATTTTAAATCGCCACGGTTTGACTTTATGGTCTGCTCTTCGCTCACAATGTTTGTTGGTCAAAACATGAACGCGTTATTGACGGCGCAGTTATCCGGGACACGGCAATCGCAGAACTGGGATACTGCAAATTCGTTTTTTTCAGTACTGGGAAGCTGCGACTTAAAACGTGCTGCATTGTTGGCTCCTTCGCTGGCATATCGGTTGCGGTAGCATTTGTTGAAGCAGCCAAATAAGACAAAGAAGGAGGGCAAAATAATGGCAGAGAAGAATAAAGAAAAAGAAATGAAGGCGGTGTCTCCATGGCGACCCTTCAGGGATCTCACCAGCTGGGACAGAGATATGGAGAGAATCATGGAGGATTTCTTCGGCAGGCGGATGCGGCCGTGGTGGCCGGAGCGATGGTCTAGAACTGAGGAAATGGAGGTAAAACCCCCGATCGTTGATGTCTTCGAAGAGAAGGACGATATTGTCGTTAAGGCCGAGCTTCCCGGCATCGAAAAAGACAATATCGAGGTGAATCTGACGGATCACACGCTGACCATCAAAGGCGAAAAGAAAAAAGAAGAAGAGGTGAAAGAAGAAGACTATTACCGCGCCGAGCGTTCGTACGGGAGCTTTATAAGGTCGTTGGATCTGCCAAGAGATGTTCGCCCAGACCAGGTGAAAGCCTCTTTCAAGAACGGCATTCTGGAAGTAAGGATGCCCAAGACCGAAGAGGCGAAGGCCAAAGAAATCAAAGTGAAAGTCGAGTAGCGAAACGGCGCGGAAGCGTGGGGGCAAGCGGATTTTGACGAGTGGCGAGGAGGAAGCATGTACAGCAAAATACTAGTGCCGTTAGACGGATCGAAGACGGCAGAAAACGTGTTGCCTTTGGCTCGTTCGTTTGCCCGCGCTCTTCAAATCCCCGTGGAGTTGCTGGGCGTTATCGATATAGTCGAGATGGCATACCACGTTTCCACCGATCGGGTTCCGATGATTCGCTCGATGATTGACGATGCCAGCCGAAGATCCGCCGAGTATTTGGAAGGAATTGCCCAGAATTTTCCGACCGGCACGACGCGTTGGACGGTCCAGACCGGAAGTGCTGCCGAGGCTATTATCAATTCTGCTGCCACAAATAAACAAACGCTAATCGCGCTGGCAACCCATGGTCGCTCCGGTCTCAATCGCTGGTTGCTCGGCAGCGTCGCGGAAAAGATTTTGCGAGGCGGCTCCAATCCGACACTGGTGGTTCGAGCTCGGCACGACAAGAATCCGAGCTGGGCAATGGCCACGTTGAAGCGAATTATTGTTCCACTCGATGGCTCCGAGATGTCCGAGGGTATTTTGCCGTATGTCAAAGAGCTGGCGAAACAGCTTGATCTGGAAATAAAGCTGATCCGCCTCTACGGCGGGTTATCGGCCGCCGGCGATGGTTTTTATAATCCCCATCAGTTAGATGCGTTGACTGGCAGGCTCCGTGAAGAAACCGTGGCATATCTCGAAAGTAAAACAGACGAGATGAAGCAACAGGGGCTTAACAGGATCTCCTTCGCAGCTAAGGAGGGTCTGGAACCAGACGAAATTCTGGCGATTGCGCGGGAAACCCCAGATACGATGATCGCTATGTGCACGCATGGGCGTTCCGGCGTGAAGCGCTGGGCGCTAGGCAGCGTTACCGAACGGGTCGTGCGCCATTCCGATAACCCGGTTTTGGTTGTGCGGGGGTCTTGATCAACTGCCTCTCGGGAGGGCGCCGAACGATGTACAGCAAAATTCTCGTGCCTCTGGATGGGTCACGTACTTCGGAGCCGATTTTGCTCTATGCCCGTTTGTTTGCCGATGCGTATGGCATCCCCGTGGAGTTGTTGCGCGTCAACGATCCAGACGCGCGTCCGCCGTTTTGGCCGTCCGAAAGCAGCGGGCGCTATCTAAAGAAAATTGCCGATGAATATTTCTCCGGTCGCGCTAGCACCAGCGCTGAAGCCGGCGCACCGGCCGCGTTTATTGTCGATCATGCCAAGACCGATCCTTCGTGCCTGATCGCCATGGCGACACATGGCCTCTCCGGAGCGCGGCGTTGGCTGCTCGGCAGCGTGACCAGCAAAGTCGTTCAAACCGCGACGAATGCTCTGCTGCTGATCCGGCCCAGCCATAACTTCGATGCTTCGAGGCCGGTCAGGATGGATCAAATATTTGTCCCGCTCGATGGATCCGCTTTAGCGGAGAAAGCCCTGCCGCATGCGTGCGCGCTCGCCAAAAGACTGAACCCCGAGATTCAATTGCTGCGTGTTTATTCGCTACCGATGGACGCCTACGTCGTTGCCGATGGCGTAATCGCTCGCGGTCCGGCGCAGTATCGCGAGGAATTGGCCAAGCAAGCGCAGGATTACCTTGAAGGCAAAGTTGCAGCCCTCAGGGCGGACGGGTTGGAGCGCGTCGTCGGGATCGCGCTCGAAGGCGATGCGGCCAGCGAAATTATTGATCTTGCATCTAAAACGCCGGACAGTTTAATTGCGATGTCGACGCACGGCCGGTCTGGAATTGGCCGGTGGGTCCTGGGAAGTGTAGCGGAGAAGATTCTTCAGCATGCGCACAACCCCTTACTGCTGATTCGAGCGAATTGAAAGTCACTGAAACCGCCCAAGCGCTGCACCGGCGCCTTGCGCGTGCCGAGGCAATCCTGATGATATTCTCCGGATCAATTCGGCTGGCGTGAAGAGTCGATCTTTGTGCAGCTGAAAGAAAGGATCTTTCCATGTCAATGTTGAAGACAATACTGGCGCCGACGGATTTTTCCGAGGTCTCAGCCTCCGGCGTTCGCTACGCGTGCCAATTGGCGAAAGATGTAGGCGCTGAGATTATCATCTTCAATGTGGATGTATTGGACGAGAGCAACCGGGTCGACAAGCGCGAGATCGAACAACACAAACGTCGGCTCGCCGAATTTGTCACCGAGAAAGTCCCCGACGCGGCGGTTGGGCTGAACATGCGCCAACTCGTGGATGCTGGCCAGCCGTTCGGCGCCATTGTCGACTGCGCTGAAAAGGAGGCGGTCGACTTAATCGTCATGTCTTCGCACGGCCGCAGCGGCTTATCGCGCATGCTGATCGGCAGCGTTACGGATAAGATCTTGCGTGGAGCGCCGTGTCCGGTCCTGGTCGTGCCATTGGAACAAAAGAAAAGCTAACGACAAAACTGTACCCTTACTTTCCTCCTCGGTTGGCGCTGCGGGCGGATTACTTCGCCGCCGATCGAGCCTGCCGGAATGGCGGCGACGGATGGCGCTTTCTGGTGACCTTACTTCCAAAGTAACGTAGGACGTTGGTAGTGGTGACTAGTCCCACCAGCGCTCCGTTACTGAGTACCGGCAGACAACCGATCTTCTTCTCCGCCATCACCCGGGCGGCAACTTCAACTGGAGTATCGGGCGTCACCGTACTAACCCTTTTTTTCATAATGTTCTTAATCAACTGAGTCTTGAGCAAAGCCGATCTGGTTGCCCGCTTAAGACCAAAGATGCGGTCTGACGCGGCTCCCATCAGATCTCGCTCAGAGATCAAGCCTACCAACTTGCCGTTTTCGAGCACCGGGATATGACGGATGCGCCCAAGAGAAATCACGTCATTGGCCAGATCTAGAGTATCGTTTGGGGCCAACGTTACAGGCGACCCCATCATAATCTCGCTGACAGTTCCTGCCTTCGGCTTTTTCATAGGAGATTCTAAGCCTTTCTTTCGCGGCGGTGGCGAAACCATTCGTGCCGTCTTGCCACGGGTGGAGCACTGTCCGTGCCGATCTTCATGAGAATTTTCTTTGCGAGAACCGGGAAACGCAAGTTCTTCCGGTTCCGCCGCATTTGCGCAGAAATAATCTCCCCAAGCATTTTAGTCCGCTAATTCACATCCGCGATCTTCTTGATTCCATCCCCCCAATCTTCAACTTTAAAGTCGGAGAACGAAAGCACGATCGGCTCTTTTTCCTCGATCACGATCATCCGGTTTTTGTACTTCATCAGGAAGGAGATTTTGAGCAATAACGAGTCGTCGCGAAATTCGAGAAGCGTGACCTTTTGCTCGAAATAGGAGTATTGCTGCTCGTGCAATATCTCTTCGACTCGTTTTCGGGTAAGCGTCTCTTTAGGAGCTAAAAAACCGTCCATCTTCCCTCCACATTCCTGTTTGCCGGCGTTTCTGAAGTTTCAATCTCGCAATCCTTCCTTTCAGAGCGTTCTCATGCCTGCTCATCCTCCAAACGGTCGAGAAAACAGCGCAGGACGTCCACATAGGTGACGATGCCGACGAGGCCTTCGGTTTCATCGACGACGGGAACGCCGCCGATCTTTTCTTCGAGCAGCAATTCGACGGCTTCGCGGAGATCGTTCTCAGGGGATAGTGTCAGCGGCTTGGCGGTCATTATGTCAGTGACCTTGGTTCTGAGGGCTTTGCCGCGCTTCTCAGGCTCAAGAAGCGATGATTGAGCAAGGAAAGAACGGATGTCGCGATCCGTGACGATGCCAATGAGCTGCTTATTTTCGACCACAGGTAGCTGTCGATAATGGTTCTCGTACATTAGCTCTTCGGCTTGTCCTACCGTGTCTGAAGCACTCACGGTCAAAGGGTCCTTGGACATCACATCGTTTACATTTATCGCATTAAATTTCATGATGATTCACTTCATCCTTTTATCCGGTATCGCACAATTTCTAGGCAGCACAGGGTATGCCAAGTACGTTAAGATAAATGGGGGTCATGCGCCCACCCGTAGCGGCATCGATCACTAAATTTTTCCCTTCCATGCGAAAAAATCCTATCGCGATTCCAAGCAATGCGAGACAAAAGTTTGTTCGCGTAAGAAATAGCTACTTTCTCCAATAGGAGCAGCGGCATAGTTATTGCGCTTATCCTATTCATCGTTCGACTCAAGTCAGGAGGTTTTGCATGGATCCAATAAAGAAAATTCTCGCGCCGACGGACCTCTCGGACCTTTCAAGCGCGGGTTTGCGTTATGCGCTGGAGATGGGGCGATCACGCGGCGCAGAGGTAATCGTCTATCACGTCATCGACCTAGGCGACAAGTGGGCTGACAGGCGTGAGGAGTCCGGGCCAGTGCGTGAAATGCTTGAGCGCCATAGACGCATGCTGGAAAGATTTCTATGGAAGAACTTTCCGGAGGAGATGAATCTAACCGAAGTGCGGCAGGTTGTTGAGTTCGGCGGGGCCGTCGAGAACATCATCGAAAAGGCCGAAGGTGAGCGGGTGGATAGGATCGTTATGTCGACCCATGGGAGAACCGGCATCGATCACCTGCTGATCGGCAGCGTTTCCGAGAAGGTCATCGCGCGAGCCCCATGTCCGGTCTTGATTGTGCCGGCGCCCAGGCGCAATCTCGCAAGGGCTGCATAATTGGCGCAATCATTGGGCGTGATGGCGGTAGATAAAGTAATAAACCAACGCTACCATCACGCCGCCCCCGAATATGTTGCCCAATGTGACGGGTACCAAGTTAGCGATCAAGCCGCCCCAGGTTAGCAGTTCCGCATTTGCCGCGTCAGAGTTCTCTCGTAATAGAATCCCGAGAGGTATGAAATACATGTTGGCCACGCTGTGCTCGAAACCTGCGGCGACAAACGCG
>DASUVS010000007.1:0-8980 GCA_036378835.1 Binatia bacterium
CCACTTCTAAGCCTTTGTTCTTTTCCTCAGCCATCAGGATCATCCGGCCAAGGTGATGATCGGCTGGCGCCCAGAGAGACAGGCGATCTTTACCGAGCACGAGCATGCGGTGAATCGATAAATTGCGAATGCCGTTGTCGGGATTCTTGCCGATCTGCACGCCGATTGTAACGTAAGGTCCGCAGTCTTTGCCGGCGTGGGTGACGATCGGCAATTTGGACAAATCGACTTGATCGCCGGTCCATCTTATTTCTTTACAGGGCGCATCCGAAATAACCTCGGGTGGAATGCGCTTGTCCTCGAGAGTCAGGTAACGCTCGAGCATCTGCTCTTGCGGCACCCCGAGACCGAGAGCCACCAATTTTCTCGTCGCAAAGAGTCCACCCAGGACGCGCCAGCCGCGGAAGCCTCTAACATTTTCAAATAGAAGGGCCGGGCCTTCGATATCGGAGGTCTTGCGCATCCCAGCGGCGATCTCGTACTTGACATCGACTTCATCTTTGACGCGGAGTAACTGCTTTTGGCTTTCCAGATGCGCCAGAAATCCTCTAAGATCTTCAAACATGGCGGTTCCTCTATAAGATTGGAGTACTGGAGTGTTGAAGCGATGGGTTTCGGCACCGGATCATTCCATTGCTTCACTACTGCATCACTCCAGTCTTTATCAATCATCGTGCCGTCAGTTCAACCGCAACAACGGCACCACCTCGTCGATAAATCTGCTCACCTGCTCGAGCTGATCCTTTGCCGTAAATCGAAGTACCGGTGTGGTGATGCCCATGTCGATCCATTGTTGAATCAATTGGGCACAGTCTTTGGGTGGGCCATGCGCAAGCCAAACTTTTATCAAGCTTTCCGGCGGATAGGCCGGGCCGTAATAATGATTGAAGTAATCTTTTGCTTGGGCGTAGGCTGCGTGTTTATCGTCGTTGATATTGACCATGCCATGAATCGCCACTTCGAAGTTGGACAGGTCTTTGCCGGTCTCCTTGGCGGATTGCTCAATAACATTTAACCGCTTGCCCAGCTCTTCAGCCGTAACTCCCATGGTAATGTAGCCATCGGCGAGCGCGCCCACCCGGCGCATTGCTTGATCAACGAGCTTATCGCCGGCTTGCTCGCGCTCCGGGCTGACGGCGATCCAAATCGGCGGCGGCTTCTGCACCGGTTTAGGCACGATGTTGTAGCCTTCCAGCGTATAGTACTTGCCCTTGTGCATGACCTCTTTGTCGCTCCAGATTTGCCGCAGCAACTCGATCCCTTCCTTCATGCGCCCCACCCGTTCCTCACGCTTGACACCGAAGGCCCTGAGCTCCCCCTCATGACCGCCGCCGATGCACACGCCCAGCAGAGTTCTACCATTTGAGATCTGATCGAGTGAAGCCCACTGAATCGCGAGCAGAACCGGATGGCGCACGGGAAAAGAAGCCATGCAGATTGTGCCGAGTCGAACTTTTTTGGTGTGAGTCGCCACCGCTGCGAGCATCGTGATCGCTTCCAGCCGCGGCTTGTGAATCAAGCTGTCGCCGAACCAGACGGACTCGAAGACACCGGAATGCTCGGCCAGTTTGGCTGTTTCGATCAGCTCATCGACATCGGTGAGCCCGAACAACGCGCCGCGATTCGGAAGACTGATACCCCATTTTATCGGCAGCTTTCGCATCCTGCTTCCCTGTCCACTGTTAAGAGAACGCCAATGAGCTGTCAAGCAACCGTCCGGTAATGCATTGGTTCATCTTCACACAAATTTGTAGGGGCAACCCCCGGTGGTGGCCCTAAGCAGGGCAGGCATAGCGCCTGCACCTATATAAGACGCCGTCGGGACAAATGCACAGACCTCAGGCAGCGTTCGGCTTGACAGGCGCGTGCGATTGCGCGCATAGCATAAATGCATCAGCCGGGTGACCAGCGGTCACTGGCCGCATTGACGATCGAAAGCTAAGCCGGAGGTGAGCCAAAATGTCAAAAGATTTTCGCAGTTATCTGGACGAGCTATTGGAAAAGCGCCCCAAGGATGTCGTCGTCGTCGATAAGCAAGTCGATCCGCGATACGAAGCCAGCGCGATCGTCGAGAAGTTTGAACGAAAAAATGAATTCCCTTTGGTTTTTTTCAAGAACATCAAGGGCTCGCAGATTCCCTTGGTTATCAATCTCGGCGCCACCTATGAACGCCTGGCACTATCGCTGGGCTCGCCATCGGTGCCGCAGATGGTCCGAGATTTAGCGCATCGCGAGCACAACCCGGTTCCGGTCAAAGAGATTTCTCCCAAAGAAGCGCCTTGCAAAGAAGTAATTCTGAAAGGCGAAGCTGCCGATCTCGATCTTCTACCGGTTCTGACTCTCAACGAAGGCGATGCCGGCGCCTACGTAAATGCTGCTGCGATGATTTGCCGGGAGCGCGGCACAGGCGCGGTCAATGTCGGCATCTACCGTCACCAAAAGCAGGGTAAAAGACAGCTCGGCCTGATGGTGAACCCGGCCAATCACGCGAACTACGTCCGGGCCGAATACGAAGATCATAACGAACCGATGGAAGTCGCTCTCGCCATCGGCCATCATCCCGCGTTGAATATGGCGGCAGTCAGCAAACAAGCCGGCGTCGGCTCGGAACTGGAGATCGCCGGGGCATTTTTGGGCGAGGCGCTTGAAGTCGTCAAGGCCGAGACGGTGAACTTGATGGTGCCGGCCCGCGCCGAGATCATTATCGAAGGTATCGTGCCGCCGAAAAAGCGTCATTACGAAGGCCCCTTCGGCGAATGGCCGCATTATTACTATAAGGAAGGCGAGCAGCCGTACATCGAAGTGACCGCCATCACCATGCGGAAGAATCCGATCTATCAGTGCATCCACAGCGCGCACTTCGAGCACAATATCATCGGCGCCGCGCCTCGATTGGGCAGCCTGCTCAAGCGCATTCAGGAAGTCGTGCCGAGCACCACCGGTGTCAATATGCCGATATCTGGCGCGGCCCGGTCGCATTGTTACATCTCGGTCAAGAAGAGAGCTGAAGGTGATCCCAAACAGGCGGCCCTCGCGGCCATCGTTACCGATCCAAATATCAAACACGTGATTGTCGTCGACGACGATGTCGATGTGTTCAACGAAACCCAAGTGCTTTGGGCCTTGGCTATGCGCTTTCAAGCGGATCGCGACCTGGTAATCATTCCCAACATCATCGGTTCGCATTTAAATCCCACCGCGTACGGTTACAATCGTCTGGAGAAGGGTCCCATGGAAACCAAATTGATCTTCGATGCCACCAAGCCGCTTCCGCCGTACCATTTCCCCAAAGAAGCTCAGGCGCCTGATGAAGTGCTCAACAAGATCGATCTTGCGCGGGATACGCGGCCGTACGAGCCAGGCAAAGACGATAAGGCCATCACGGGCGGATGAAGCAATGGTTCAAAACGTTCAAGCAGTTCAAGACCTTCAAAACGTCGAAGAACTGCCCGGAGGTTTATCCGGCTTGAACGTCGTGAACGATATAAACCAAGCGAAGTCTTTGGTTGAGATCCAGGGGGTTTCGAAGAGCTTTCACAAAACCGTAAAAGAGAGCACGACGGAGATTAAGGCGTTGGCGGATGTGAGTCTTTCGATCCGCGAGAACGAGTTTGTTAGCATCATCGGGCCGAGCGGCTGCGGCAAAACCACCCTGCTTAAAATGATTGACGGCCTGCTCCCGTACGATAGCGGCAGGATTCTCATCGACGGCAGGCAGGTGAGCGCGCCGGGACCCGACCGTGCCGTCGTATTTCAAGCCTTTGCTCTGTTGCCCTGGCGTACCGTCCTCGCCAACGTCGAATTCAGCCTCGAATTGCGACGATTGCCAAAAGAGGAACGGACACAAACCGCGCGCGAGTATCTAAGCCGGGTGGGTTTGGCCGACTTCGAAAATCATTACCCCCACGAGCTCTCCGGCGGCATGCAGCAACGCGCCGGCTTGGCCCGCGCTCTGGCAGTCAATCCGGCCATCCTGCTGATGGACGAGCCTTTCGGCGCTGTCGACGCCCAAACGCGCCAACTCTTACAAGAAGAACTGTTGGAGCTCTGGCAGAGCCAGCGCAAGACTGTGATCTTCATCACCCACAGCATGGATGAAGCGGTCTATCTTTCGGACCGGGTCGTGGTGATGACTCCGCGTCCCGGAAAAGTGGCGGAAATTCTCGATGTGCCGCTGCCGCGGCCGCGTGTCTCCGAAGCGGTCCGACGCGATGCCAAATTCGTCGACTTGACCAATTACATTTGGGAGAGTCTCAAGAAGGCGATGGAGAACCACCCTATTGAACAACCGTTTTAGCGCTAATCTTCTGTCGATTCTTTCCCTCGCGGTCTTATGGGAGGCCGTCGGGCGAGCGATGGATTCGACCTTGATTCCGCCATTAACGCAAATCGGCGCCGCATGGTGGAAGCTGTTGAGCAGCGGCAAACTGCTAGCCAATCTCGGCATGAGCCTCACGACGCTCGCCATCGGCTTCTGCCTTGCCGCATTCGTCGGCGTTGTTCTCGGCGTCCTCATGGGACGTTTTCGCGCCATCGAACATTTCTTTGATCTCTATGTAAACGCCCTCATGTCAGCGCCGACCACTGCATTCGTACCGGTGCTTATCCTGTGGTTCGGACTCGGAATGGAATCGCGCATCGCCGTGGTTTTTCTTTTCGCCATATTCGTCATTATCATCAACACCATGACCGGCGTGAAACAGGTGGATACCGTTCTGCTGGAGATGGCGCGCTCCTTCGGCGCGAGAGAAAGAGAAATCTTTTTCAAGATCATGCTCCCCGCGGCCCTGCCGGCGATTATGGCCGGTCTTCGATTGGGTATGGGACGAGCCGTCAAGGGCATGGTAACTGCGGAGATGCTGCTCACGCTTACCGGCATCGGCGCCATGATCATGCAATATGGATCATCGTTCGCCACCGACTCACTCTTCGCTGTCATTCTTACAATTTTGCTGGTGGCGCTGCTGGCCATGAAAGCGGTGCACTGGATAGACCGCCGGCTAACCGGATGGAAGGCAGAAATCGCTATCGAATAGGTCGTGAAATACGAGGGGGGCATATGGGCAGATTAAGCCGCGAAATTCTGGGACTGTTGACGATTCTGACTTTCGGATTGCTTCCGGCCGGCCAGGCGCAAGCCCAAAAGAAGGTGCGATTCGCTTATCCCTCATCGGCGGATATGGGAGACATTCCTTCGTTACTCGCCTGGGAGCAGCTCAAGAAACAGGGGATAGAAGTGACGCCGACATTCTTTCCTAAAACCGATTTGGCCGTTCAGGCCGTGGTTGCCGGCGAAGCCGATATCGGTTCCGCGGCGGGTATCGCGGTTGTGAAGGCAGTCGAGAGCGGCCTGAATATCCGGATCATCGCCGAGCAGGTGCGTAACGAATGGCAGCTGGTCACGCCGGTAGCTTTTAAGGATCCCAAACAATTGAACGGCAAGCGGGTCGCTTACCACGCGCCGATTACGGTTACCGAAGCGCTCGTCAAATGGATGGCGCAACACTACAAGATTACACCCAATTGGATGATCATCCCGGGATCCGACGTGCGCGCAGAAGCCTTGATGCGCGGGCAATTGGATGCAACGCCGGCGGAGATAGGCGACGTATTAAACATCCTTAGCGCGAAGCCCGGTCAGTTTCACGTGCTGGTCTCCTATGCGAAAACCTTTCCACAGCTCATAGGGTCGATGTATTTCGCGCGCGCCGATTACGTGCAAAAGAACGCTGCCACGGTTGAAAGCGTACTCGAGGCGATTCTCAGGGCGCATCGCGACGCCGACGAGCGCCCGGCGTCGGTCAAAGAAAATGCTTTGCGACTACTGCCCGAAACCAAACCGGAGCTCGTCGATGCCATTGCCGCCACTTACAAAGAGCTAAAAATTTGGGATGTCAACGGCGGCGCCGGAAAGGAGCGCGGCGAGGCGAGCATCAAATTTTTCGAGGAATCCGGACTACTCAAAAAAGGCGCCGTAAGCGTCAATCAATCCTTCGCCACGGCACCGTTGGAAAAAGTGCTGGCAAAGATCGGACGCAAATAAGAATGAAGGCGAGCACGCTCAGAATCATCTCGCTCTCGAGCCTCGCCGCGATCTGGGAAATTGCCGGGCGCAGCGGCAACGCTCATCTGCTGCCGCCGCTGTCGCAAGTCATCAGCGTTTGGGCGGAACTGCTCGTCTCCGGGCAGCTCTTTCAAGCGATTGCGGTAAGCTTTCAGGCGCTTGCTATCGGTTTTTTTATTTCCGTAGTGTTCGGCGTGCCGCTTGGACTGCTCATGGGCCGCTTCCGGCGGCTCGAATCGTTCCTCGACGTTTACATGACGGCGCTGCTTGCTGTGCCGATGATTTCGTTTATCCCGTTTCTAGTGATTGCTTTCGGTTTAGGTCTCCAGTCCCGTGTTTGGATCGTTTTCCTCTTCGCCTTTGTGATTATCGTGATCAATACCACCGCTGGCGTGCGCAGTGTCGATCCGACCTTGACTGAGATGGCTCGCTCCTTCGGCGCCCGCGAAAGCGAGTTATTTTTAAAGATTATTCTGCCCGCTGCCATGCCGATGATTATGGCGGGCATTCGCCTCGGCATGGGCCGTGCGGTGCTCGGCATGGTAACGGGAGAAATGATTCTTTCCGTCGTCGGGTTCGGGGCCATGCTGATGACTTTTAGCGCCTCGTTCAATTCGAGCGCGCTTTTCGCGACCATCCTCACGATCGTCTTGCTGGCGATCCTATTATTGGCATTGATTCAATATCTCGATCGGCGCCTCATGCCCTGGCGCGCAGCGGCCTAACCATGGGGCAGGCGTCAAAGACCTGTTCACGCCATTGATATCGCCGGAAGCTTAAGATATTTGCCCGCCTAGGCGACATCATCACCTTGACACTAGCCGCTGAAGTTTTGTCCAGAGGAGAATCGTCATGATAAATCTCTTTGTCCGATCATTCATTGCATTTCTTTGCCTGCCCTTGGTCCTGCCGATGAGCTACTCATTCGTCAGCGCGCAAAGTCAATCGGAAAGACTCCCCGTCGCCTATACCGTCATCGCTCCGACGCAAGCGACCTTGTGGACCGCCAAGGAACTCGGCTTCTTCGCCAAGAACGGGCTCGATGTCGAACTGGTTCTCCTGGTCGGCGCGCCGCTTGCCGTCACCGCCCTGGTCTCCGGGGAAACTCCGATCGTTCACGCCGGCGCCTCCGCTGTTGTTACCAGCAACCTGCAAGGATCAGGCGCGGTGTTGGTTGCCGGCGGAGCCAATCGCTTTCCCTACGTGCTTTTTGTCACCGATGAAATCAAACGGGTGGAAGATCTGAGAGGTAAGAAATTCGGCGTGAGCCGCATCGGCAGCGCGGACAATGCGGCGGCGATCACGGTGCTGAACAGATTCGGCATAAAGGAAACCGACCTGACGTACGTGCAAGCCGGCTCGATTCCGGCGCGCCTGGCGGCGATGCAAACCAACGCGCTGCAAGCGACACTGTTGCAGGCGCCCGAGACGCTAAAAGCCAAAGAGATCGGCATGCGCCCCTTGCTCGATTTCACCAAGCTCGATGTCGAATGGCAGCAAAACGGCGTGGCGACGACTCGGGATTATATCAAGAAAAAACCCGAAACAGTGCGCCGCTTTATCAGAGCTTTCGTCGAGGGCAGCGCTTACAATTTGAATAATCCCAAAGGCGCGCAGAAGATCTTGCAGAAATATCTCGCGATCAAAGATGATAAGTCCGTGCAAGAATCTTATAACGAGATCGTCGCCAAGCTAACGCTCAAAGTTCCCTATCCCACCGAGCCCGGCCTCCAGCTCTACCTCGACCAGTTGAAGATCAAGAATCCCAAAGCCGCGCAAGCCAAGCCGAGCGATTTTACCGACGTCAGCTTTTTGAAAGAACTGGAAACCAGCGGGTTTATCGACAGATTATATAAATGAAGATAGCTCCAATCGTTCCATTCGTTTCATCCCCCTCCCTTCAACCTCTCCCGCGACGCGGGGGAGGAAAGAGGTGGGGGTTTCAACGCAGCGCGAGCGGTTGAACGGCTTGAACCATCAGTTCTTGTAGATGACTATTTTGAGGTCCTTCCCCCGCCCGCCTTCCGGACAAGCGCTGATGCCGACCAGGCAATCCATTTCGGAACGTAGATCCATCATGTCGCCGCCGGGCCGCGGCCGCGTCATCGAATAACGCATGCTGCCAGTCTTGGCGTTAATCACCATTGTCTGAAAGATATTGAGCGGGCTTGGCACGTCCTCCATCGGCACACCGTGCGGCTTCAAAGCCCTGGCGAGATTTTCCCAGCAGCCGTGCTTCGGCGCAACGACTTTTTTTCTTCCCAATTTTTTCCAAACGCCGCCATATATCTTGAAAATTTCATCGCCCCATTTTTTGTAGAAAGACGTGCTGCACATGCCTTTCTCCATGTCGTGAGTGCCGCGGTAAGTGTCTTTGACGATGGTTTGCATGACGTTGTTAAATTTCGAGACCAACACGTCCCCGGTCGTCACGAAAATTTTCCCCTGATCGACCTTGGTCCGCGCTTGGTCGAAGCGCTCTTTGACGTTACGTAGATTGAACACGACATAATCGGCGGTGGACTCGCCGATGACCCTAATGATCTGGCCTTTTTTGACTTCAAAAGTTTGGCCGCTGTTGCTCTTGACGATTGTTTCGCTGATGATTTTCATCGCTTCCTCCCGAATATCTACATTCTTGCCACGTTAGCTGATCGAGCGCGGCAAACGCAAGAATACAGGTGCGAAAAGCCGCAAAGATTGACCCCGCTTGCGGTGAGACATATAAGCAAGAGTCAATTATCTTAAGGAGCTTTCAATGATCAACGGTTTCAAAGTCTACGATGCCGATGCGCATGCGATCATGAGCCCGGCAATGTGGCGTGACCTGCCGGAAGATTTCATCCGGCGCCGGCCTCGAGCGGTGCGGATCATCGACGATAAAGATCTGGGGCGCTGGAACACGGGCTGGCTGAT
>DASUVS010000008.1:0-9031 GCA_036378835.1 Binatia bacterium
TTTGGATCTCTCAGGATCATGTTCACCATCTCATAATCGCCGGCATAACCTAAGGGCTTGTGGTAGGTGCGGTAGGCGAAGGGGGAGCATAGTAGATGGGGATGAAGCTGCCGCTTAGCATAGTTTCTATGGCTCGGTAAAAGTTGTATCGGAACGTCAGCGGCGGTTTCTTCAAAACGTCCGAATAGTGAGTCGATGGAGGGAAGAAGGTTGGGCGCCAATTCGTTAATCACCGAAGATTCGGTTTTCGAACGGTCAACCGACGGCAACGATCGGATACCTAATTCAACGTGCTCGAGCCAGCGTTTGAGCTCTGTGAAATAGTTCTGCATATCCGCGACCACCACTTTGTATTGCGGTTGAATGCTGTTAATTCTCTCGCATTGTTGGAGAAAACTCCGGAAGTCAGCGCGCAATTTGCTCGGCTGAGATACCAGGCTGAGAAGATCGATGTCTGACCAGCCTTCTTCGAGGCTAGCCTCGCAGACAAGCATGATACCTGTATTAACGAGGTTACTGACGGTTGCCCGACCCGAATAAATCGGTTGATCATTAACAATGATTCTAAAGGTCGCTAAAACCTCGGAGAGCTGAAGAATGCTGTAAGGATTGTAGACTTCGAAAACCACTACGTCGCGTGTTATGCGGAGCGGGGTCGCTCTGACGCTATAGCCCTGGCTGGTCGAACAGAGGATGATGCTGTCGCTCTCGGCTGCATTAGACCCGAGCGGGTTGTCGTGACTCTTCATAGACAGAGCGGCACTCGCGTCAAAAGAATCGATTCCTTTTATTGCTACGCTTACTTTTCGTCAATAGCATCGGAATCGCAGTTCCGGCAAATTTAAGATAGCCAAGCGGCGGAAGCTCGATGGAATCAAAGCGCAGATTCCGCCGCGAAACTGGAGCCACCCGCCGGAGTCGAACCGGCGACCTACTGATTACGAATCAGTTGCTCTACCAACTGAGCTAGGGTGGCCTAGAGGGGTCTTACGAAATGGATCAGAGCCGCGATTAAGAATGATGCGAAATAGGCGGCGATTAGATCAAACAAGAGTCGGAATTCGGAGATGCCCTCAATATAATCCTGCAGACCGGAAAAAAGCAACACAAACTGGCTCAGGAATAATCCGGCCACACCTACGAACAGCCATAAGATAAAACCAGAACGCCACTCGCTTGCGACCGTTTTGCTGGCGGTCCAGCCGGCTACTAATGCTACGACCAAGGTCACGAGCGGCGATCCTCCGAGATAATTCAGGACTTGCTGCGCAGTCTCTTTCACGCGCTTCCGATCATTCGCAAAAGCTCGCTTGTCGCTCTTTTCGGATCATCGGAACTCATGATCCCGGAAATGAGCGCTATCCCGGAAACACCCGTTGATCTGATATCGAGAATATTTGCCAACTTAATCCCGCCGACAGCATAAACCGGTATTGAGATTTTCTCCACTATTTCCTTCAGTTTATTTAACCCCTGAGGCTCGCCATAGCCGGCTTTGGACGGGGTAAAATAAACCGGTCCGAATAAGACGAAATCGGCGCCCTGCTCTTGCGCTTCCAAGGCTTCGCTAAGAGAATGCGTCGACACGCCGATCATTTTTTGCGCTCCCAACAGTTGTCGCGCAAGCGCGATGGGTACCGAGGCGTTTCCCAACTGTACTCCGGTTGCGCTCACCGCTAGCGCAATATCGAGACGATCATTGACAAACAACGAGGAACCGTAATTTTGACAAAGATTTCTCGCTTTCTCGGCCAACAAGAACAGATCCCGGCCAGCCAAATCTTTTTCCCTTAGTTGTATGGCTTTAACGCCGCCGTCCAGAGCCTGCTCGATGAGCCAGAGTAAATCACGCCCTTTGGTCTGGGTTCGATCGGTGATCAGATACAAGTTGAAACCGGGCTTCGGCACTTGGGCTGGCTCACGCCAAAACGCCCTCGAGGGGACTGGATGCGGTGGCGTAGAGTTTCTTGCCGATACGGCCCGCGAGATACGCTTTGCGTCCGGCTTCGATACCGAGCCGCATCGCTTCTGCCATTAGGATCGGATCTCGTGCGCCCGCAATGGCTGTGTTCATCAAAACGCCATGGCAACCTAATTCCATCGCGATCGCCGCGTCCGAAGCAGTTCCAACGCCCGCATCAACAATCACTGGGACACTGGCTTGTTCGAGAATGATACGAATATTATAAGGGTTGCGGATGCCCAAGCCGGAACCGATGGGCGCAGCCAACGGCATGACTGCGGCACATCCAATGTCTTGAAGTCTCTGAGCCGTGATCGGATCGTCGGTTATATAAGGAAGCACGATGAATCCTTCCTTTACCAGAATCTTGGCGGCTTCCAGAGTAGCGGGCACGTCTGGATACAGAGTTTTATCATCGCCGATCACTTCCAGCTTGACCATCTTTCCAACTCCCGCTTCTCGAGCTAATCGGCATGTGCGAACGGCATCTTCGGCGGTGTAACAGCCGGCAGTGTTTGGGAGAATCGTGTATTTTTTTGGACTAAGATAGTCGAGCAGATTCTCTTTGTTAGGATCGGTGATGTTCACCCGCCGTACTGCAACTGTAACGATCTCCGCGCCGGAGACTTCGATGGCCTTTTTGGTCTCTTCAAAGTTTTTGTACTTCCCGGTCCCAACGATCAGTCGTGACTGGTAAACCTTTTCACCCAAATTAAATACGTCTTGCATAGCTTTAGCCTCCACCAACAAAGTGGACAATCTCGAGGACGTCTCCATCTTTCAACGATGTCGATTCCTGCACCTCACGTGAAATGATTGTGCGATTAAGCTCCACCACAACGCGGCCAGGCCGAATTTGTAACTCGTCCAGTAGCCCCGCAATATTGAGCCCGTGGGCGATTTCTTTCTGTTCTCCGTTAATATGGATCTTCATAAAAAAGACCGTATTCACTTCGACCACCGGAAGGTGGTTGGGAATACGGTCTTAAGTTTGTACCGTCCGGATTTCAAGCATCCAAACGGAACCATGACTTTCACGCTTCCCTACGCCGGCGCAAACCGGATCAGGTTCGAAGGGTTGCCTGCGCTGGCAGGCTCTCAGTCCGATTAAGCAGACACCCCTAGCTTGCTTGAACGATTAACAGAGCGAGAAAACCTAGTCAACTCCTTAAGACAGTCGAAGTGTTCTTGTAACTCAAGTTTAAAGATCACCGATGCCCGGCCCTGCTAAGGGATGTTCAATCTGGAGCAATAGCTTTCCTTGAGCTAAGCAGCGGATATGCCCCACTTAGGGCGCTACGATCTGGACTTCTAGAACTCCTATACCTTCGATCTCTCCCTCAACCTTATCTCCCGGCTTTAGAAACACTGGCGGAACGCGAGCAAATCCTACACCCGAAGGAGTTCCTGTGCTGATCATGTCTCCCGGCTCCAGCGTCATACCCTGCGACAGCGATTCTATGGTTGTGGGTATATCGAAGATCATGTCACGTGTGTTGCCGTCTTGCATTACTTCACCATTGACACGGCAGACAAGCTGCACTTGCTGCGGATCCCGAAGGGCGCTCTTATGAACGATCCAGGGTCCCATCGGACAAAAAGTATCCAACGATTTACCCTTGAACCACTGCCCATGCTGACGTTGTAGTTCACGTGCGGTCATATCGAGACATACGGTATAACCGAAAACATAGTCGTAAGCTTTCTCTTTAGGGATATCCCGGCCCCGCCTGCCGATCACGACGGCCAGTTCGACTTCCCAATCGAGTTTTTCAGTGGCTTTATGATTGATTACCTTGCCGAACTGTCCGATGACGCTAGTCGATGGCTTAGTGAAGAAGACCGGGTAATCTGGATATTTTATTTCAAGCGACCGCGCTCTCGCGCCTTCGTCAACGTGTTCCCGGTAATTGATGCCGAGCATGACCACGTTTTTCTTCGGCACCGGGATGGGCGCAATAATTCTAGCCTGATTAGGCCGTAGTAACGCTCCGACACCAGCGAGTTTCTTTTGATCCGCGACGGTTTTGCCGGCAACGTATCTTTCGGCCTGACGCGCAACCTGAATTGCTCTAGAGCCGGCTTCGATGAAAGCTTGCATGCTTGTCAGATAGGACGCATTGCCGTTTTTCAAAAACCGGCGATTGACTTCCGCGAGATCGATGATGTGATCTTGCGGTCCTATTAGCCCAATCCGTTGTTCATTCTTTCTCGTAAAAGTCACAAAGCGCATAGTTGCCTCCGAGTGAATCGTTTTGGAAAGTTTTTAGCTGAAGGTGGAGAAGCTAGACTGGGTTGCACTGTTTCCATGTTCCATTGTCGCAGGATTCGATGTTGCTCCTCTGGACGGAGTTAGAGGATCGGAGAATCCATTTCGCTCCGAAAGCGTTCTGCCGTGAGGCACGCTCTATCAAAGTTGCTGACTCAATACTCCAGGGGCTCTCTCGTCTAAGTGATGGCATTGAACCAGGACTTTGACGTATCGATGGCGAAACCAAATCGAACCAGCTATAGGAGAGGGGCTGAAGATTGTCAAGCAAGCGTTGTCTGTGACAAATCCCAGCTAATCCGCCCCTAGGGGGCTCTAGGCGTATCAATTCTGAAAAATTTGCCTGAACACTCCGGCAGTGATATTTTTCGATCATGAAAGGTCGCAGAGATAGCCGGCCGACAATGCGCGTCGGTGACCGTATTTTGATCAACAAGGGAATCTCAAAGAAAGTACTCATTATCGCCCGAGTTGAGATTCCTCATTCCAACGAAAGAATTTTCGTTTCTAAATCTGGCGGGAAATACACAATGGGTCTCAAGGTGTGGAAGTCAGATTATGCTTGGAGTGAGAAAAACCAGATGTGGGTTCCCAAGCATTAACCTACTTCCTATAGATTTCTCCAATCTGGCCGTAATTTAGATCCCGCGTAACGCCAAAATTGAGCGGGCGAGAAGCTTTAGCTCAAGCAGGCTATACAATGAAAGGCAATTTCGACACTTTTCTGACCGATGTCCAAAAGGGTGATGGACCGGCCTTGGTGCTTCTCTTCGGCGATGACTTGGAGGTACAATCCGCCTGCAAGTCGCTGATCGATGTTGTCGTTCCCCCGGACCAAAGAGAATTCAATCTCGAGCGGTTCGATGGCCGCTCAGCGTTATGGGATCAGATTGAATCCTCGCTTTTGACTCCCCCGTTCTTGCCTGGAAAGAAGTTAGTTTGGATAGAAAATGCGCCGTACTTTTTTTCCCGCGAGAACAAAACCGAACTCGGCAAAAGAATAATTCAGCTGTGGAGGGATGACAAAAAAGATGACGCAGGCAAGCTATTAGTTGATCTTATAGCGCTCGAGGGCTGGAGCCAAAAACAATGGGAACAGCTCGAACCGTCCAGGGACACAGCGGTATTTGAGCTGTTACAGGCAAAGGATCAGGACGATAAGGAAGCAACCGACGCGTTGGTCGCATACTGTAAGAGCAGAGGACTTGAGCTTAAAGAAGCCCGTGAATCCGAAGAAAACGCAATTCGAAAACTATTGAACGGAGGTTTGCCGTCCTGGGATTTTTTGCTCCTCACTACATCCCAAGTGGACCGGCGAACGCGACTTTACAAGCAATTTGAAGAAAACGGCGCAATATTCTTTCTTGGTCTGGAGCGTGATCGTTATGGCAAGATCAGCCGAGACAAGCTGCGGGAGTTCATTGACCGGCAATTGAGCTTATCTAAGAAGAGGGTTGAACCACAAGCCCGCGAGTTGATCTTACTTCGTGCCGGGGATGATGTACGCACGCTCCAGCAGGAGCTCGACAAATTGTTGCTCTACATCGGCGATGATACCGTTATTCGCGCCGATAACGTTGAGACAATCTTCGCAGATCAAAGTGAGGGTTGGATCTTCGATCTGACCAGGTTTATTGCCGTGCGCAACGCTACAGCGGCTCTCTGCCAGCTAAATCGGCTGATCGCGCAAGGTGATCACCCGCTCAAACTCCTGAGCACCCTCGCGGCTGAAGTGCGCAAGCTTTTATCTGCGCGACAAATACTCGATAGTGATTTGCGCGGCCGGTGGAAGCCGGGTATGAACTACAAGCAATTTGAGCACGCGATCGTCGATCCAGGGGCGACATTACTGACGCGCAGTCCCTATGCAGATTACTTATGCTTTCAACGAGCTGAAACATTCTCATTTGCAGAGTTGCTTTCATACCTCCACAGTATTCACGATACGGATCTACGCTTGAAATCGAGCGGAGCTAACCCGAAACTCGTCATGGAACGATTGATTTTTCAGATGTGTTTGGGAGCGCCGGCGGTGCCATCCGATGCCGGGCGCAGGCTGGCGCTATGAAGCCGGTTCTCCTGTTGATTGCCGGTGTGATTCTCTTTACGCCAATTGCCTCTGCCAACGGCGCCATGGCTGTTCAAACTTGTTTCAGTCCACAAGGCAAGTGCGCTGGCCATATTGTACGGGAAATTGAGAATGCGAAGAGGGAACTTCTGGTAGCCGTTTACGCCTTCACTAGCGACGAGTTAGCCGGCGCGCTGACAAAGGCCAAGAAGCGAGGCATTCTGGTTCAGGTCATCATCGATCGAGACTTCGACTCGCGCAATTACAACTCGAAAGGCAAATTTCTAGAAGCCCAAAGAATTCCGGTACGCCGTCTTCCCGGCAGCCAGGCCGCCAATTCGACACGAGAACCTGGGCTGATGCACCAGAAATTCGCCGTGGTAGACCGGCAAATCGTATTAACAGGGTCTTATAATTGGACCCAATCCGCCGACAGCATCAACGATGAGAATCTTCTGTTTTTTCGTGATGCTGGGCCCCTCGCAGAGGAGTATCGGCGGATTTTTCTCCGCTTGTGGGAGAGAAATTCTTGAAAGAATTCTCCTCAAAACAAGCAATTTCACTGATAGCAGCATTTGTCGCGGGCTTCTTCACCCTATTTCTCTATCAACGCTGGAATCCCCTGGTTGGAAAAGTGGACGAAGCCACGACGATGGATGTGGCGGCGCTTCAATCGTCCTCTGATCTTCCAAGTTTCGCCGTCACGTTCGTGCATTTGCCCGCTATTGAACAGCCCGCCGAGCCGCCTCTGTTACAAGCGCTCGAGGTTGAAAAGATCCGTAGCCTAACTGGGAAACCTGCGCGGGTTCGCGGCCGCATTTTTCGAGTCGGCCATTCAGTCAAAAGCAACACTTACTTTCTCAATTTCGGGCCTTCCCAGTCCGCACTAACCGCAGTCATATTTGCGCCGGCCGCGGATCTCTTCGAGCAAGCTAAGCTGCCGCCGAAAGGGTTTGATGGGAAGGCTGTGGAGGTGCGTGGTCAGATAAAAGATCATCCGCAATACGGGTTGGAAATCGTTTTGGATGATCCGTCACAGATCAGGATTCTAAAATAATCGCGAATCGTAACCGGCTAAATGGCACATCGACGCTGTCGGGGCCTCTCAGGCAGCTCCCCAAACCGTACGTCGCGTTCAACTATTCATGAACAGTAGACTAATGGGTAAATTTCCAGTGACAAAGAGCTACCCCAACGTCGCCAACCGTGATATAAGACGGTTTTATTTAGCGCTCAGTGAAGAAGCCGCGAAAGAGAGGCCAAGAAGCTGAAAAAATTCAACTTACATATGACCGCCACGGGTTTGCTAATCGCCTACGCACTACTGCTCAATCATGCCGTCTGGGCGTTTTCTCCGGACGACGATTTATCCGCACGCGCATTGCTTTTGATGGACGCGAAAACAGGGAAAATCCTCTATCAGAAAAATGCCCATGTTCCGCTGCCACCAGCGAGCACGACCAAGGTTCTTACTGCAGTTCTAGCCCTTGAGAGTCAGAAACGATCCAGTGATCGACTAATCGTCTCCAAAGCTGCCACCCGGGTGCCTGCCTCCAAGCTATACCTGAAGCCGGGACAAACAGTCAGTATCGAAGACCTGCTTTATGGTGTGCTGCTGGCTTCCGCGAATGACGCCAGTGTCGTATTGGCCGAGGGGATCGGAGGATCGGTTGAAAGATTCGCCGAAATCATGACGAAAAAGGCACACGACCTCGGTGCGATCAATACGCACTTTAGTAATCCGCATGGACTGACCGCGCCCGACCATTACTCCACCGCTCATGATCTGGCATTGATTTTCAGATATGCGATGAAAAATCCGACTTTTCGCCAAATTGTCCATACCAAGATGAGTTCTGTGAGATCGTTGTCACCGGGAAAGAAGAGCGCCCGGACCCGGCTTATTTCCGTGCGCAATCACAACCGTCTTCTGTGGAACTACGATGGCGCCCTAGGCGGCAAAACAGGGTATACGTTTGCCGCTCAAAAATGCTATGTCGGCGCGGTTGAGCGAAATGGTGTAACCCTGATCGTCTCATTACTCGGCTCTCGCGATCTTTGGGGCGATACCAAACGCCTTCTCGAATACGGCTTCGACAATTATCAGGCGCTCAATACTCTGACGCCTGCCGCAGTTACGCGATCCATAACTGCCGAGCGAGTCACTCGGGACACGGCAAAGTTATCGGCCCTGGTCGTAATGCCGCCGGAGGAGACAGCGCCCAAATCGTCTACCGAGAGCTATGTTGTGCAAGTCGGCTCATTTCGCGAGCAACTCAGAGCAGAAGGTCTGCTGAGGGCGTTCGCAGCAAAAGGTTTCGAGGCTTTTGTCGAAAAAACAGCTGTAAGCGACAGAGGTGAGACCTCTTATCGTGTCCGATTGGGTCCTTATGCCGAACTGTCGGAAGCGGAGCAGATCCGTCAAGAACTGTTAAAAGAAGGCGGCCATTCGGCCATCATCCTGCCCTACTCGATCATCTCGGAAGACGAGGCCGTCGGCGGCCGGATAGAGCCGCCGCTGTAGTTTATACCTCCACAATCATTCCATCTTCTGCCATTGCGCAGGAGATTTCGGCTCGCCGAGCAAGCATGTCGCGGCCCATGTGAGTCAGTATGATTCGAGCGCAGCTTAATCTTGGCAGTTGTTCTCGCAGCTGCAAGTAATTAATGTGGTTCGAGGTTTCCCGATCGTAATAGGTACACTCACAGATAAAAACATCGACCGCGTGGG
>DASUVS010000009.1:0-15560 GCA_036378835.1 Binatia bacterium
CTTAGTGGAGGATCAGATTCAAAGGTCAATCAAATCTCTGGTTGACCGGAATTCCAAATTAGCCGAGGTGATTATCGAGCGAGATCATGAAGTGAATCGCCTCGATGTTGGCATTGATGAACTCTGCATCCGCTTGCTCGCTCTTCATCAGCCGGCCGGACGAGACCTTCGTTTCATCACCACCGGGCTGAAGATCACCACGGACTTGGAGCGGATCGGCGACATGGCGGTTAATATCTGCGAGCGAGCGTTAGAGCTCAATCAGGAGCCGCAGCTGAAGCCGTATATCGATATACCGCGCATGGCGCAGATTGCCCAGCGTATGATCCAGCAAAGTCTTGACGCTTTTGTTCGCGAGGACACCGATCTCGCGCTCCGGGTTTGTAAGGACGACAGCGAAGTCGATCAGTTAAATGCGCAGATATTCCGAGAAATCATCACCTTTATGATCGAGAATCCCCAGACCATTAGCAGAGCGACAAAGATCAGCTCAGTTTCAAAATATCTCGAACGCATCGCCGATCACGCCACTAACATTGCCGAGATGGTTGTGTTCATGGTGAAGGGCAAGAGCATCCGTCACATGAAGGAATTACCGCCTTCGGTTTGATAATGAGCGCCACCGGTCAAACCATTCTCGTTGTCGAAGACGAACCGGATATTCGCAAGCTGATAAACTACAACCTGGCGCAAGACCGGTTTAAGGTGCTCGAGGCGGAGGATGGAGAACAAGCGCTGAAAGTTCTACAGCAGGAAACACCAAATCTGGTGATCCTTGATCTGATGTTACCTGGGCTCTCCGGTCTGGAGCTATGCAAAATCTTGCGCGACAGACAGGATACATCCCGCCTGCCGATTCTTATGCTCACCGCGAAAACCGGAGAGGCTGATAAGGTTGTCGGTTTGGAAATGGGCGCGGACGACTACCTGTCAAAACCGTTTAGCCCGCGTGAAATGGTAGCGCGGGTTCGAGCCATCCTGCGCCGCACGGACTCTTCCGCCTCACCCCCGGAAATCACACCGTTTTATCATAAGGGCGCATTGAAGATCGACTTTACGACTTATGAGGTTTTCGTTCGAGCCCAACAAGTTAAATTGACGCTTAAGGAGTTCGAGCTTCTACGGTTTTTAGTCCACAATCCGAATCGGGTGCTAAGCCGCGATCAATTGCTTGATCGAGTTTGGGGCGGTGAAACATTCGTCACCCCTAGAACCGTCGATGTCTATATTCGTCGATTGCGTAAAGCGGTGGAGAAAGATGATCGTGAACCCAAGTGGATTTTGACTCTGCGAGGGGTGGGCTATAAATTCGATGAAAAGGCTTTGGCAGAGTAGCCTTATCTTCAAATTTTTTCTCAGTTACCTAGCCCTCATAACCCTGCTGTTTAGCAGCTTCTACTTTTATTCCAGCACGATTATCAGAAGAGCGTACGTTTCCTCCCTTAGCGACAGGTTGGAGCGTGAAGCTCGTCTGCTCGCGACGACTACGCCCTGGTCATTCGACAACCAAGCACTCGACCTCCTCTCACGAAAGTTAGCTCGCCAATTAGGCGCTCGCATCACCATTATCGGCAGCGATGGACGAGTCCACGGAGATTCGGGGGAACCATCGTCCGGCATGGAGAATCACGCTTCGAGGCCGGAAGTTGTCGAAGCTCTCGCGACCGGGACTGGCGAGTCGGTGCGTTACAGCACAACAACCGGGAATGATTTGATATACCGGGCCGTCCTACAATCTCAGGGTAGCGATCAAAGGATTATCCGGCTCGCCATTCCGCTCAGCGATATCGAGGAAGAGATAGATTCTTTGCGCCTGACCCTGCTTGTCGCCTTTGTCGGATTCTCGAGCTTGGGCTTGCTTTTGTCCTATGGATTCTCACGACAGTTGAGTGCGCGTATCAAACGCCTGGCGGATTTTGCGCGACAAGTCGCGCAGGGAATTTTTCCGCGAAACTTTTTTGCCAAATCCACGCACGACGAGCTTGACGCATTGGAGCGCCACCTGAGCGAAATGAGCGAAAGCATTCGCGAAAACGTTGAGCAGGTTGTCGCGGAAAAAGAAAAGGCAAGCTCGATCTTGCGCTGCATGATGGAGGGGGTTCTCGTTCTTGATCCCAAGGGACACGTGGTGGTTATCAATCAGCAGGCGGAGCGAATGTTTCACCTGCCCGAAGACGGTGATAGTCGCGGCGCATTGATTTTGGAGATATCGCGCCACCCTGAGATGAGAAACATCCTTCGCGACGTACTCGCTTTTGATTTCACCAAAGGACCCTACCGCAAAGAAGTGGAATTGGATCAAGGCAGATGGTTTCGTGTCAACGCCGTGAGTTTTAGGATGGATCAGAGCCGCGACTCTGGCTCCGTACTGGTATTCCATGACATCACTGAAATCAAACAAGTCGAGATCCTGCGCGCCGATTTCGTCGCCAATGTTTCACACGAACTGCGCACGCCGCTGACAGCGATTCGCGGCTATGCTGAGACTCTTCGTCAGACTCCGCCGGACGATCCTGTCGACGCACAACACTTTCTGAGTATCATCGAAAAGCACGCCGAACGCCTTAGTCGTCTGACGGAAGACTTACTGACGCTCTCGGACCTCGAATCGGGCAAAATAGAATTGGACTTCACTCCGATCGATATCGCACGTTTGGTACAAAGCGTTTTCGAAATGTTTTCGGACCAAGCCAATAGGAAGCAGGTTACATTAGAGCGGGTCCTCGAACCGGGACTTCCGCCCGTGCTCGGCGACTTGGACCGTTTGCAGCAACTTTTTATCAATCTCGTAGACAATGCAGTGAAGTATACGCCGATCAACGGTACAGTGACATTCAAAGCTCAACGAGCCATGATCGACAAGAGTATCGATGGCGTTGAAGTTTCGATTGCCGATACGGGTACCGGAATACCCGAGGAGGCTATTCCGCGGCTTACGGAAAGATTTTACCGCGTCGATAAAGCGCGATCCCGGGATTTGGGCGGCACCGGACTAGGCCTCGCCATTGTCAAACACATTGCCCAGGCGCATGGAGCACGCCTGAAGATCGAAAGCACACTTCACAAGGGCACGGCGATTTCCGTGTTGCTGCCCGCGGTCGCGGAAGCATCGCCATAGAGGTTATTCTCCTCTGCACAGGCAACTCGTGTCGCCGCCAAATCAACTAGACTCCGCTCGCTCGCTGCCACCAACGGCTCACGCATCTGACCATCGGTACTCACATGAACCACTTTAATACGCTGATACTAACAGTGAAAACGAAGTAGGAATCGACATTTCCCATCAATACTCCAGCGCATCGACTAAGTATCGATCGACGAAGTGATTTATATCCTGCGATAGTCATGCGGAGTGTGCGATGGTGCAACGGAGGCTGAACGGGAAATCGTCCGCTGAGTGGTCCAACATTGGCTCTAGCTAATGATGAACAGGTTCTTCCATATTCGGCACGCTGAGGACGACATTCGCTGACCTGTTGCTCAAACCACTAACGCAAGGCAAACTGCAGAACTAATCTTGACAATCAGTGAAGCCTACTGCTACATAGAAAGCTTCACCAGCATCCATTTCTCTATGTTCAACTTTGCTCCCCACAAAGAAAAGTTTTTTGATCTTTTCAAGCAAGCCGCGGAAAACGCCCTCGCTGGGGCGCGAGCGCTCAAAGAGATGCTTGAACATTACGATAATCCACAAGACTCTTGGAAAAAAATCAAAGACTTGGAGCATGAAGGAGACCGGATTACACATCGGACAATCCGCAGCTTAAACCAAACTTTTCTCACTCCGATCGATGCAGAAGACATCCATGCGCTGATTACCGCTTTGGATAACGTAATGGACGCTATCGAAGCTGCTGCCTCGCGCATGATCCTTTTTCGTATTGACCAGCCTACTGCCGAAGCTAAAGAACTGAGCGACATCATCGTGACGTCCACGGAACAACTCGTCAAAGCGGTTTCGCATATGCCGCGATTGGACGATATCGATGAGTACTGCATTGAGATCAACCGGCTTGAAAACACCGCAGATGACATCTATCGCAAAGCCATTAGTCGGCTCTTTGAAAACGGAACACCTCCTCTGGATGTCATCAAATGGCTCGATGTTTACGAAATCCTTGAATCCGCGACGGATCGCTGCGAAGACGTCGCGAACACTCTCGAGACCGTCGGTCTGAAAAACTCCTAGCCTCCTCCGGCAGCCCTCAACATGCTCGACGGCAACCTGTTGCTCTTTCTGGTCCTGGGACTCATTCTGGCCGCCGAATTCGTCAACGGCTGGACCGACTCGCCGAATGCTATCGCCACGGTTGTCTCGACACGAGTGCTTTCGCCTTACCAGGCTCTGATTATGGCAACGGTGCTCAATGCCATAGGCGCCATGTCGGGCACTGCAGTCGCGGCAACCATTGGCAAAGATATCGTCCGTCCGGAAATCATCAACCTCACCACTGTGGCGGCAGCTATGATCGGAATCATCTTTTGGAGCACGCTGGCCTGGTACTACGGGTTACCGACGAGCGAGAGTCATGCTCTCATCGCCGGCTTAACCGGCGCCGGACTCGCCACCGCCGGACCTGAAAGCCTGCTCTGGACGGGCTGGAGCAAGGTTCTAATCGGCCTGATATTTTCTTCCTTTTTGGGTTTTGGTGGCGGCCTGTTGCTGATGGGCTTTTTATACCGCGCGTTGGCTCACAGCCGGCCCGGAAAAGTCCGGCGCATCTTTGGACGAGCCCAAATTGTTTCGGCAGCGTTCATGGCATTTAGCCATGGTTCCAACGACGGGCAGAAATTCATCGGCGTGTTTACTCTGGCTCTCTTACTTGGCGGGATTTTACCTGAATTTAGGGTCCCCGTTTGGGTGATCTTACTTTGTGCCGTCACCATGGGAGTAGGTACCGCGGTTGGGGGATGGCGCATTGTTCGGACTATGGGACTGCGCCTCACCAAGCTTGAACCGGTTCATGGGTTCGCAGCCGAAACTGCCGCTGCGGTCACCATCGAGGTGGCGACTCGGCTCGGGATCCCAGTCAGTACAACTCAAACCATCAACACCGCCATCATCGGCGTCGGTGCCACTCGGAGGCTTTCGGCCGTGCGCTGGGGGGTGACGTTCGAAATCGTCACCGCGTGGATACTGACATTTCCGGTCTGCGGTATGATTGGCTGGTTGGCGACAAAAATATTGATGTTTTTTGAGGCGGTCTAATAACCGCTCCCCCACCCAAGAAACTATCGTGAAGTGAACGAGTAACTTCTGACCGTATTATTCTTGTTGAAGACCACGTACAGATCTTTCGACTCGCGCAGTTGTCCGAGTTCGTAATATTGATATCCGTACACCCAAGTTTCCAGGCCGTTTTCTAAACCTCTTCTTAACGGCTCACCAAAGTCTGCATAAATCTCCCTCTGAGTCGTGACATCGTTTTTGATATTCCTCACCGGCGAGATATCGAAGTTGCGACCCTGATAAAAACATCCGGATAGTATCAACGAAACGAAAATACCTGGAATGATGCGCCCCATGTTACTTCTATATCTCTCGCCGACCTTCAAGAGCTTTGCCAAGCGTCACCGCGTCGGTATACTCAAGATCGCCGCCCATTGGCAGCCCGCGGGCAATCCGGGTTACCGCAACGCCCAACGGCTTGATCACTTTGGATAAATAAAGCGCGGTCGCCTCGCCATCCATCGTCGGATTAGTGGCGACGATAATTTCCTGAACCACTTCGCTCTTGATTCTTCCGAGCAATTCTTTGATACGTAACGCATCCGGTCCGATACCGTCCAACGGGGAGATGGTTCCATGAAGCACGTGATAGAGCCCGCGAAATTCCTGCGATCGTTCTACCGCAATCAAATCCGACGGCTCTTCAACGACACAGATACTCCGCTGGTCTCGTTCCGGATTTCGGCAAATCATGCAGACGCTAGTTTCGCCGCTTTGCGGATCGACCTCGCTAAAGCCGAAGCAAATCCGGCAGAGCCCCATCTCTTTGCGCAACTTGCCGATACTATCGGCAAGATTGAACACATCATCCTTCTTTCCTTTTAACATGTGGAATGCCAGGCGAGCCGCCGTTTTTTCCCCAATTCCAGGAAGCTTGGATAGTTCTTGAACCAAGCGGGCAAGGGGCGCGGGATAAGTGCTCATACGGATAGTCCCGGGATTTTAAGACCTCCCGTGATCTTACTCATCTCGCTAGAAGCCATATCACGGGCCTTACGCATGCCATCGTTAATGGCAGCCATAATAAGATCCTCGAGCATCTCTTTTTCTTCGGAATTGATTACGGTTGGATCGATCTTAATCGCCGTAAGTGCAAGCTGACCATTCACGGTCACCCGGACCATGCCCCCGCCAGCCGATCCATCGACCGTTTTTTGTGCCAGCTCCTCCTGAATTTTTGCCATACGCGACTGCATTTCCTGGGCTTGCTTAAGCAAATTACCCATTCCGCCGATTCCTTTAGCCATGGATCCTCCTACAAAATTGGTAAAAACGACTCTCCCCGGCTGTCAACTGTTATCGGTCCGAACCCCTTTGATCGAGCCGCCGAAAATACGCAGGGCTTCCTTAACCATTTCACTGCCGGTCTCAGCGCTTGCGAAGGACTCCTGCTGAGACTTGGCAGGCGCGGCGCTCAGCTGGGTCAATTGGACCGTCACCTCGCGCGAAAAGAAACGTTTCGCAAAACTTCTCAAGAGAGTCATGTTCTCAAGATCCTGGAGGTAACTAAGATGGTGCTTCTCGGCAATGCCTATGGTCAAAGATTCGGGAGCAATGGCGAGAGCGCAGCCGGACTCCAAATGGGACGCCAATAGCTTCTTCTCTTTGGCGACAAACGAGACAAACGCGTGCCAGAACTGCTCTTTATCCTCGGGAATCACAAGCGATGCAGCGGGGAGCGCAGTCGCTTCGCTGGGATTTGAATCGACCATACTAGAGATACGGGGGACTCCGGTCTTCATTTCCGCAGGAGTCCCCTGCGCCTCGCTGACTAAGCGTTTCTCGAGTACTGTGAGCCGTTCGATCAGTTGACTAATCGGAAGAGTTTTAGTCAGCATAGTTAATCGCATTAGCAGCGTCTCTAAAAGGAAACGAGGATTGGCAGCGCGTGCAACCTCGTCCTCCCCTGCTGACATGAGTTCGAGGTAATCCAGTAGGGTTTCAACAGACACTTTAGCCGCTTGAGAGCCCAACGCGACGACCTCTTGATCCGGTAAATCGAGAAGCTCTGATCGCGCCTCCTCCGCCAGATTCTTTTGTTTCTGTTGTGCGCATAGCCGAGCAACCATCAAATTTCGAAAATGCTCCACCAAATCTTTTGCCAACCGAGTAAAGTCTCGTCCCTGCTCGGCAGCTTGCGCCATCAATTCCAGACATCGTTTCCCGTCGCCGCCGATAACCGATTCCGAGATGTCAAACAGCATGCGCCTTTCGGCGAGGCCTAGAACCTCCTGCAGCAGTACCTCATCCACTTCCCCTGTTTGCTGATCTGCTCCAAAGCAGGCCAATACTTGCTCGAGCAGAGACTGAGCGTCTCGCATGCTTCCGTCTGCCTCCCGAGCCACCGCGATCAATGCGCCTTGGCTAATCTTGAGACCTTCTCTGGCGGAAATGTCACTTAGCCGTTGAACGATTTCTTTTAGAGATATCCGCCGAAAATCAAACCGTTGGCAGCGAGACAAAATTGTCTCGGGCAGCCGATGCGGCTCGGTGGTAGCCAGTATAAATTTTACCGAGGCTGGTGGCTCTTCGAGAGTTTTCAAGAGCGCGTTGAAAGCGTCTTTAGTAACCTGGTGAACCTCATCGATAATGTAAATTTTGAACGCGCAGCGTGCCGGTCGATAGCGAACGTTTTCAATGATCTGGCGAACCTCATCGATCCCGCGATTGGAGGCGCCGTCGATCTCAATAACATCGATACAGCTTCCCTGAATGATTTCTGTGCATTGAACGCATTCGTTACATGGGGTTGGAGTCGGACCCTGAGCGCAATTCAATGCCTTGGCGAGAATTCTAGCTGCGGTTGTTTTGCCGACGCCGCGAACCCCGGTAAACAAATAAGCGTGAGCTATACGGCCCGCTCGTATGGCATTTTGTAGGGTGCGAGTGATATGACTTTGCCCCGAGACATCTTCAAAGTTCTGAGGACGCCACTTACGCGCGAGGACTAGATAAGACATGTGGTTTCCTTCAAGATTTTACCGCAGATCGAAAGTCAGATCGATCAACACAGACGCGATCTAAGGTTTTGCTAAGACTTAGCGAAGACGCTGGGATGCCCATTGCTGACAGCCAGGCTACCCTGTGGCACAGGGGAATTCCGGTACCGCTGCTTCCTTCCGGACCTGACGGGGTTCGCGGCTCCTTCTTGCACAGGACCTAACTATCAGCAATCGACATCCGATTCGGAAAATAGCGTCATCCTGAACGCTATAGCTGGTCTTCTGCTTCCATCGCGCGCATCAGCTCCTATGGCGGAGAGGGGGGGATTCGAACCCCCGGTACTCTTTTGGAGTACACACGATTTCCAGTCGTGCACCTTCAACCGCTCGGTCACCTCTCCTTCTCGTATGCATTCATCTAGTTAGGACGAGAGAAACGCGTGCGCACGCAAGAAACTACCACAGTAAGGTTTAATTTTCCATAAAGCTAATCTGCGAGTATCGAAATTGTCACCCGGAGAGACTAGGTTTTCATCGGTTCGCGGTTACCACGTTCTTTACTCTTCGAGTAATTGAGGCCTGCAGATACGCTACTCAGCTGGCGCGTGCGCGTTGAGGAACTGCGCCTGATTATACGCCCGGCAAAGTCCTCGCTTAAAGTATACGACTAAGAACGCCGAGCATTTTCAAAAACCGACAGACGGGACTCACGATTGATTCCGTCATGACTCCAATTCGCATCTTGTCTAATAACAAATTCTCGCTGGAAGTATGCTTGCGTCACTTTCTACTGAATATCGGAACTTTGGAAATTTCCATGAACATCATTGTAGGCCATTGCGTGGGGACAGTGCGCTATGGATATAGCCTGTTGAGTCTGGAACAGGAAGAGGACTGCCTCTTTGTGCCGCCGTTACAATTGGCCATGGTAGGTAAGCGCGAGTATCTACCGGCCCTGGATGTTGATCGGAATAGCTAACGGGCTATTGGGGCATCTGCTGCGATTGATAGTATGGTAACAGCTCATACCTGGGTGAGAATCGAGAGCTGCCCTGTCAGATGAGGCGCTCAATTTTCCTACGAAGCTGTTTCACCGTAAATGGCTTGACGATATAGTCGTTACACCCAACGTTAATGCATCTCTGAAGATCGGTTGGCCGGAATAACACCGTTGCTGCCAAGACCGGAACATCCTTCGTTTCGGGATTGCTGCGCAGGATTCGAGTCGCCTCCCATCCCGAAATTTCTGGCATCATAATGTCCATCACGATCAGATCGGGTTTCTCAGCCAAAGCCTTCTCAACACCCTCCCTGCCGTTTTTCGAAGTGATCGCGGTGAAACCCATCAGTTCAAGTATTCTTACGAGAATCTCACGCATATCCGCGTGATTTTCGACAACCAGAATTTTCGTCATTGGCTTAAACAAAATAAACGCCAGTGGGTGAATGATGTAGGGCCGGTAATGTCGTACAGCTCGGGCCTCTGCCCCTGCCTCTCGCACTCATTCACCAAAAAGGTAAAAGTCCCTTACATTCGCTCGCCCCAGGCAAGAGATCCAGTCAATGCCGGATTATAGAACATGATGTGCGTGCCGCATTGAAATCGATTGCTTAGCCTGCTGTAAAGCTGCCGCATCAGCAGCGTTCTATATTGGGGGGGCTGGTTCATTGGATGCTTGCGCCCGGGTTTCTTGAGCTGGGTTTAGGCAGTTCATGCCTGCAATTTTGGCGCATTTCCCGACGACGTTTCTTGATACAGCCACACTGCACTGATGCTATGGCATCTTCGTTACTGGTGACGCCAGCCGGACAATAACACTTAATGATCCCGCCGAAGATGATGCAGGCGAACACATCGCACTTCCGCAGGTATTGTGCAAACTGGCTAGTGACCGATTGCGAGGAAAAAGGACCGTGACGCCAACTTGGGTGCATTCACTTGCTGGGTGCAGGGATCACCAGCAACGCCGAATGATGTCGTGCAGGGACTTCTGCTCGATAGCGGACATTTATTCAAGATGATCCGACTTCAAGCATAGTACTAAGTCCACGCAATTTATTCTCGACCATTTCTGTGCTAGCGTTTAGCTTCTCATGCCGCAAATTTTAACGACCACTTTTTCGAGTGACGCTTCCTTGATGAAGCTCGCATTACAACAAGCGCGTGATGCAAGTGAAAGAGGCGAAGTTCCCGTTGGCGCTATTATAGTTCACAATGATCAGATTATCGGCAGGGGCTCCAATCGTAGGGAAGAACTGCAAAGCCCGATCGCTCATGCTGAAATCATCGCCCTCGATGAGGCTTCGCGAACACTCGGTTATTGGCGCCTTACAGAGTGTGATCTTTATGTCACACTGGAACCCTGCATCATGTGTGCAGGCGCAATTCTCCAGGGACGGTTGCGCCGACTCATATTCGGTTGTTTAGATCCCAAGGCCGGCGCTGTAATGTCGCTTTTTAATCTGTGCGATGATCGGCGACTTAATCACCGATTAACAGTCACAGGTGGAGTCTTAGCTGAAGAGTGTGCTAATGTTCTGAGTGAATTCTTTAATCTTGTGAGAGAACAGAAAAGAAGCACACCATGCGGAGAGGTGGCCGAGCCCGGCTGAAGGCGCTTGACTCGAAATCAAGTTTACCCGAAAGGGTAACGTGGGTTCAAATCCCACCCTCTCCGCCAGATCATTTCTCTTATCCAGCAAAGAGTGAGCCCGTTTCTCGATTGTTGGCAAAACGTCTGTGAAAGAAAAATCAAATTCCCCTGTGCCCCTCGAAGAGTGCCCTTTTGTGTAAGAAATGTGAAAAGAACTTTTGAACCCATGTTAAGCCGTTTCTCGCTTTAGCGGTACAACCATCCGATTCTCAGCTTCTTTCCTGAAGTGCT
Organism: Binatia bacterium; assembly: GCA_036378835.1. Classification (GTDB taxonomy): domain Bacteria; phylum Desulfobacterota; class Binatia; order UBA9968; family UBA9968; genus WHTF01. Next base: position 11,058 of record DASUVS010000009.1, read on the forward strand.
CTTGAACGCGATTTATCGACCCGGTGAGGTCGTCATTACTGGTTATTCCGTATGCGATAAATCGAGTCCGTTTCAGGCGCTAAGTGCATCCCTTCGTTCTCGCTTAGGCCCGCTCGCCTGAAGTTTCTAACCGCTGATCGGCGCATTCGTGAGGAACTAACTCCGCCATGCTGCAATAATTGGATCTTTGTTGCCGGGAAGCGCCGCGCTGAACATTTCTAAGAATACGACCGGAGGCTTGTCAATTTGTTGGCGTGCCGTGTCAACGATTGATTGCTGAGACCTGTCGTCGGAGATGCCCATACGTGCCCTTTGTAGAAAATCCATGACATGTCCGTCCGGTCTCATTTTTGCCCCTCAAATCATCGTGGAGGCACCATGTTAAGCGATTTGATTATACGGATGGCGACGGTGCTCGCAGTGATATCCACAATGGTCATTTAGCTTTTCCTGTAGCTTGATTGCCATGGGTAAAGGATCAGAACGGATAACGGCGAGCAATGAAGATTTTGGTCGTTGAAGATAACGCGGCTGTGCGCGATCTATTAGCTCGCATATTAGAAAGAATCGGCTATGTTCCCGTCTTAGCGAGTCACGGTAAAGAAGGTTTAGCGAAGGCTATCTCAGAGAGGCCGAACTTAATTATTATGGACATGAGGATGCCGATAATGGATGGCTGGGCAACAGCGAGAGCCCTTCGCGCGAATCCCGACACGAAGAATATTCCGATTTTGGCAACGACCGCGCTGTCTCAATCACATCAACTAAAAACCTGCTTGGATGCGGGCTGCAACGGCTACATCGTAAAGCCGTTTAGCGTTCGGACTCTCCAGCGCAAAATTAAAAAACTGCTAGCCGCTCCCATCGCTGAAGTATAGAGTGCCTTGATCATGCTTACTGTCATCAGAAAATGCCCATAGACACCTTCATAAAGGAATCTTAGGACGGATTTGGCTTAGAATCAGAATTGTGTTATATTTGAGCAACCTATGGGTAATTTACACGACTTCTTTGCAAGTTACGGTAAATTCATCTTACTGATCGGTGCATTGAAGGTCATCTTTCTCGACCCTCGCCTTCTACTCACTGCTCTGAGTCGGAACGTTATTTCGAGTATGTTTGCTTAACAGTGTGCCGAAGATGTGGAACCCCATATTTTCATCTTCTCACTCGCGGTTGTTAGGTTCGCTCGGAAGAACAAAGCGTCTGGTCCATACCGTGTCATCGCCGTCGAGAGGCATCAGCCAGGAGTTCGTTCCGATATTGTTTGGGACGCGATGGTTGCACCAGCATTCGTTGTTGTATCCGTGGCGGTCTTCTTCACAAAGGCGCCTAGGTCCAATAGAAACTCGGGCAATAAGCTGAAGGCGCAAAAGGCTATGCAGTTCGGATTTAAGCGGAGGACATATGACACCGGAAGATAAACTTCGGCTTGAGGAACTGGGAAAGTTTGGAATCAGCATCGCGGATCGCGAATGGATTGCGGATATAATTAGGCGGCAGGACGAAGAGATAGAGCGGCTAAAAATAAGGCTTAATATGCTGTTGCCTAAGATTAGGGGACAGGGCGGCAGGGTCGCATAAAGCATATAATTTTTTGCGCTAAGTCACTGCTTTCGAATTACCTGAAACAGGTCTCCGCGCAAAAAACTTATAATCTGTATTCACGACAACTGTTTTTTAACGGTCCTGGCTTCGCGTTCGGTTGGATTCGGTCCACCACGCACGAAAAAGCATCAGCAACAAGAAAAGCGCGAGTGGCGCTTAATCTCTGAGGTGGTGGTAGACAATCACGATCCGAACTTTTTTTTCAGAAAAGGTCAATCAGTAGTTGTTCCTTGTTTTAGGTTCAAGCTCACCGATCGCAGCATTCAATTACCCATAGATAGAGTGATCGAACCAACGCCTCATACCGCGCTCGCGCTAACGTCCGTGTCACAACGATGTGATTCTACAAACATAACGTGCTCGATCCGGCTTTCTCGCGTTCCCTACCGAAATTGGTGAATGATCGCGCCTCTTCCAGGCCCGACGCAGTAAAACCTCGCCTGCGGCAAATCTAACCCTATCGCGGCCATTCTCGCGCGCTTTCCGCCTGCTGCGCGGGTTGGATTCTTCCCTTGTGCCGCTTCCCTTTGCTTGCGCCCAAGATAGATTCCTCTCACGATCGCCAACACTCATCGCACATCCCGATATTGTTTCGCGTCTGCCGTCCACATTCCACGGCAGTTCTTCATAGAGTGCCTCACATATGGCTACCACTTGATCGACCCGGCGTCATTGTGCTATCAACCGCGCCCTCGTTGTGCAGCGACAACCCGCCTTCCTTTGGCTACCTGTCAAGGCGCTGCGCTGACGAGGCCCCCGGAGGCGATCGGGTAGATCTACGAGGTTTACTTATTTCGATCGTTATGGGCTTAGGTTTTTGGGCTTTTATCTTGGTCTCGTTATCCTTGCTGATACAGTAAGCCGCGAGCCCATTTTGCATTACGGAGCAAACATCATGATGGTTCTATTGTTCAATTTGCTCATCGCGGCGGCAGTGACTCTTGCAGCTACAGGAGTAATCGCTTTTATCCTTACCAACGTCATTTTCGGATGGTTCCAAAAGAGCCGATCGACCATGTTCAAAAACTCTCGATGATGGCTATTACGTCGAACCCGCCGCCAGGCTGCGCGGCAATATCAGGCCCGAAGCTCGCCGTGCTCTCGCACGCGCTGTGAGGCAAGAGTGCTCTCGCGCCGATGTGGCAGGCGTAAGTCACCGTGCTATGCGAAATCACTAGCTCTCCATCATCTACGAATTGCCCGGCCTAGGGGTCCGCCTCGCTGTACCAGCCAAGCAATAGGTGCTGCCGGTGCATGAGCCACGGAAAACTTGCGCCTCCAGGTGATACCTCAATCCACGGACTGGCTGACGAATACCGCCACTATTTGGACGCCATTTTGACCTTGTGCGGTAACCGACGCCCAGGGCTCAGTGAGAGTTAAGCCGATAAAGATCGCCAGGGAGCCGGCAAGAGCGGATGACTCGCAGTGTGAAAGCCCGCGTTGAATCCGGCATTAGCGGCGCTGTCCTCGTCGTTTAAGCAGCCAACTCACGCGGGCCACGCTGTTGGCGATATCATCACTTAGCCGTGGCGGATGGTCGAAACCGTCCTTACCGGTACGGCCAGGGCGCCGCTCCAGCCGGCGAAGCTCTTCAATCAGCTTACTATGGTCCAGCAATTCGATTTGTTTGCCGTTAACCGTGAGAATGCCGAGATTGAGCCGAGTAAGCTCTTGTGACGGATGGCCTCGATGATGTCGGGTGTTTTCTTGGATGCTTAGGAAGCATTTGGAACTGGTAACCTCAATTCCTCCTGAATTTGTCGTCCTTGCAAAGAAAGATAGTTGTGATATTAACCCACGGCATTTTTTGCGTGGACATCGGCCCCCAGCTGGATCGGAGAAGCAATGAAGCCATTCCTCGCGCATATCTCGGATATCTTAAATAGATGTCAAACGTGTCTCAGCGTAACAGCGCAGCGATCCGCGGAAGCGCGGAGGTATCGGCAAGACATCCTAATCATCTCCGCAGCAGTGCTTGTGGTTCTAGTTCTTTTCTTTATTGGTGCATACGTGATCACCAGGTTTTAAGCAGGCTGCCTTCGCTGCATTTAGTCGTCCGGAGGAAAACCGCAATACTCAAAATCATCAAGGCCCAAAAGCACTGCTCAAACGACGTCAGGAGACTCTGGTTATCTCAGTGTTGGTGATCTTGATCTTGGGCTTTATTTCCTCGCTGCATACTTTTTTATTTTGACCCTTCCGTTGTAGCGTGTATGGATCTTTTCTTTGAGTTGATCATTGCGGCTGTCGCGTTCATTCTTTTCGCAAAGGTGATCTTGCTCCTCTGGGGTTCACCATGATCTACTTCAGCAATTTCACGGCCGCCGCTTTCGCTCGATGATTGCGCCGCTGAAAAGGTCATCAAAGATGCCCATAGTGATTTCTCGTTTAGGCGGTCGGATTCTTTAAGCGTGGGTGCTTCTTAAACCTCTTGGAAGACGCAGCGCTTGTCACTCTTATAGTGCTTATTGTTGTCACGTTATCTTAACTTACCCTGTTCGTACTCAACCCGAACCGATAACCTACTTCAGTAGGCCAGCAACGCCGTCACCTTCGCCATCCTGTCATCGGTCTATACGCGATTGTGCTAAGATCTAGTTTGTTCCCTGCTCTAGCCCCGCAGTCTTTGAACTCATAACGATACCCCTTGCGACCACACCTCAACCCGACAGTCACCGCTAATTCACCACCTGGACACCGCTTCGTCACCGATCTGGCTACCGCTTAGATGATTTGAATTACTTAACGGTCACCACAGTCACGACTGAAAAAAGTTAGAGAGAGTCTCTATGTGTTTGAATCCCTAATGGAGTGCGCCCTTGCAACTGGAGACATTTCACTGAGATTTGAGGGAGAGGCGACCGGCAGTTTTTGCGGTTGTTTGAATTGCCA
>DASUVS010000010.1:0-65419 GCA_036378835.1 Binatia bacterium
ACATTATGGCAACGAAAAAAGCGAGATCCACGATCAGACGTTATCCTAACCCAAGAAGCGTTTGCACTTGCGCTCATAATGGGGACGGACCGCACTCTCAGCATCGCGGAACGAATGGACACGGAGCGTGTCTCGTCAAAGGATGTGATTGCACCAACTTTACCTGGTCTGGTTTCCTCCCGGAATACCGTCGAGCGTACGAGGAAAATAGAACTGACTAAATGGTGAACTCGTTTGCTAGTTTGCGGTCGGAGCGTGAAAGCAATCAGTCCCAACGCCTCAAATCGTTAATGACGGCTGTCGGCCGGGAGACTGCGGAAGGGGCTTTCACCTCGTCTTGGAAAGAATTATTCGCCCGAGCGCGGCGACCGCTCTCTCTGCCATATTCTCGCCACCGTCTCGAGAAGCGACGCTACGCGCCGGGTTAGATTGCGACGTCAAGCGGAGTTGGCAACCGGCGCTGCCGGCTAGGACGGTTGTAACTCCAAGGTCGCCCGCATCATCCCCAGAGAATGCACAAGTTCCGCGGTCTTCCGCTCCAGCGCCTCCTTGGCATCGATCAGTTCGCGTTCAGGCGCGTTGTCGCGCCCGGAGGATGCTTCTGGCGTTCTTTAGCGCAACCGAGCGTAGCAGTTTTTCTTCGTTGTCCTCTGCCGCCATTTAGCGCTCCATCATCTCTGACGCGAGTGCTGCTGTGCCGAGCACGCGGGCTCGGATCTTGGCAAACGCCGTGTCGCGGCTGGCGGACGTGTCGTCGCTGAAGGCGAAAACCCGCAGTCATCAGTGGCGCCCAGTTGTTCAACGGATATGTATTCCGCGGCCTCAAGGATCCGATCCCGGACTTCTTCCGGAGTTCTATGCGTAAATCTATGGTTGCAATCACGCCAATAAAAATCCGCTGATCCGGTTTCATATAATCGCGAATAATCTTCTGAACATGAGCGCGGTCCTTTTCACCGGCCAAAGCGATGTAAAAATTACCCACCTGCAGTTCGAAAAGGCTTGGCAGCAGCTCGGCGGCACTCGCGCATAAAGCACGGCAGCATCGAGATATGTGTCGGCATACCTCTTATAGCGAAAAGGTCCTGATGTGAGTCGGTGCATCCGGCGGGTGTGGCCCGTAGCGAACGGGATCTTGATACCATCGGGTGCGATAATGGGAAGGTCGTGAACGGAGTACGTGCAGAAGTTGCGATAACTTTCTCTGTTCGCGCGTCGCTGATAACCGGCGACCCTGTCGCCTCGAAGCGTTCGATGGCATCCCGAATTGCCGCATCATAGAGCTCATCCAACTTGGGATCCCCATTATCCCCTGCTGTCGCGACTGCCTCGATCAACTTAACCGGTCTTGGAATACTGCCAATCGGCTCGGTTGGGATAGTCATCCTGGGCCTCTTTATGAGACACAGCTATCGACGCACCCGGCCCAGAAGTGTTCGCAGCAGCGCATTTCACGAATTGGCACGGTACAAGCCTACCAAATTAAATAACGAACCTTCAGTTCGGCATTTTATAAGGCTTAACGCAATCAACTCTCAATGATAGTTCCGCAGCGCGAGTGCAGAGACGGACACGAGCTAGGGACCTCTCAAGTCATTGGGAAATTAACGGCTATCTGATAGTGAAAGCGAAGCGCGAAAACTAGGTCGTCCCATCCCAGCTGCTGGTATGGCCGCCGAAAGCGATTAGCTTGCTTACCGTTTTCCCGGATCGTAACCTAGAATCGATGCAAGCCAACGCTCCACTTCCGGAACTTTCATTCCTTTTCGCGCCGCATAGGATTCCACCTGATCCTTACCGATGGAGCTGACGGCGAAATAGCGTGATTCCGGATGGGCGAAATAGAGGCCGCACACCGATGCGGCGGGAAACATGGCAAAACTTTCGGTAAGCGCGATACCAGTGGCATCGCTCACTTTGAGCAGGTCAAAAATGATCGGCTTCTCAGTGTGATCCGGTTGAGCCGGGTAACCAGGCGCCGGACGGATACCGCGATATCTTTCTGCAACTAAGTCCTGGGTGTTCAGCTGTTCGTCCTTGCCGAAGCCCCATTCGCAGCGCGCCCGTTTATGCAGGTATTCCGCAAACGCTTCAGCCAAACGATCGGCAAGGGCCTTGGCCATGATGGAGTTATATTGATCGTGATCCTTCTCGAAACGCTCAACCAGTTCCTGGGTTCCATGGCCGGCGGTTACGGCAAAGGCGCCGATGCAATCGAGCACTCCGCTGTCGCGCGGAGCGATGAAGTCAGCAAGAGCCAGCTGCGGCTTGCCACGCTGACTTTCTTTTTGCTGGCGAAGGGTGTGAAGCCGCTTTAGTTCCTGTTTACGAGTCGCATCTGTGTAAAGCACAATGTCGTCGCCTTCGCTGTTGGCCGGGTAAAAACCATAAACCGCGTGCGCTGAGAACAATTTTTGCTCGACGATTTCCGACAATAATTCTCGCGCATTATCGAACAACTCCTGCGCCGCCGGTCCGCGCACCGGGTCGTTCAACAAATCAGGGTAGCGGCCGCGCATCTCCCAGGTATGAAAAAACGGCGACCAATCGATAAACGGCACCAGCTCTGACAAAGGAAAATCTCTAAGCGTGCGCGCGCCGATGAATTCCGGCACCGGGATAGGAACTTTATCCCATTGAGTGATGAACCGGCGCCGAGCCGCTTCTTCATAGGTCAGCAACTGCGTGCCGACGCGGTTCTCGAACTGAGTGCGGATTTCCTGTTGCTCGCGCCGATTCTTTTCACTTAGTGCCTGTCGCCCCTCGGGGCTGATCAAGGCGCCGACCACCGGCACTGCCCGCGAGGCATCGATTACGTGAATTGTTTCATGCTTGTACGATGGCGCGATCTTTACTGCCGTGTGTCGCTTGCTGGTGGTCGCTCCGCCGATAAGCAGCGGAATAACCAGACCGCGCCGGTCCATCTCGGCGGCAACGTGGACCATCTCATCCAGAGACGGCGTGATCAAACCGCTCAAGCCGATGATGTCCGCCTTTTCTTCTATCGCCGTATCGATAATCTTATCTGCTGGAACCATGACGCCCAAATCGATGACGTCATAATTGTTACAGTTGAGCACTACGCCAACGATGTTTTTGCCGATATCGTGGACGTCGCCTTTGACCGTCGCGAAAACCAGCTTGATTCGTTTGTCGACTTCTTTGGCTGATTTTTTTTCTTCTTCCAGGAAAGGCGTAAGGTACGCGACGGCTTTCTTCATGACCCGAGCGCTCTTTACCACTTGCGGCAGAAACATTTTGCCGGATCCGAACAGATCGCCGACGACGTTCATGCCGCCCATGAGCGGCCCCTCGATCACCGACAAAGGCTTGTCATATTTGCGCCGCGCTTCTTCCACATCCTGATCGATGAAGTCGGTGAGACCTTTCACCAGAGCATGCGATAAACGCTCTTCTACGGTACCGCCGCGCCAGCCATCGTCTTTGACCGCGGTCTTACCTGCCTGTTTGTAGGTCTCGGCAAAAGTTACCAAGCGTTCAGTGGCATCGGGGCGACGATTTAACAAGACATCTTCCACCAATTCAAGCAGGTCCTTGGGTATTTCTTCATAGACCGCCAACATGCCCGGATTGACGATTCCCATATCCATTCCGGCCTTGATGGCGTGATACAAGAATGCCGAATGCATCGCTTCACGGACTGGATTGTTGCCTCTGAAAGAGAAGGAAATATTGCTCACCCCGCCGCTGACCTTGGCCAGCGGCAGGTTCTTTTTGATCCATCGCGTCGCCTCTATGAAATTGACGGCGTAGCTGTTGTGCTCTTCGATACCGGTGCCGACTGTCAGTATGTTCGGGTCGAAAATGATGTCCTGCGGCGGGAAGCCAACCTGTTCGGTCAGAATCTTGTACGAGCGGGCGCAAACCTCGATCTTGCGCTCATAGGTATCGGCCTGCCCCCGTTCGTCGAACGCCATGACGATTAGCGCCGCGCCATAGCGACGAACCCGTTTGGCCTGCGCGATAAACTTTTCCTCGCCTTCTTTCATGCTGAGAGAGTTGACGATGCCTTTGCCCTGTAGACATTTAAGCCCCGCTTCGATCACCTCCCATCTCGAACTGTCGACCATCACTGGCACTCGGGCGATTTCCGATTCGCCCGCAATCAACCGGAGAAACTTCTCCATGGCCGCTTTGGAATCGAGCATGCCCTCATCCATATTGATGTCGATGATTTGGGCCCCTCCCTCCACCTGCTGGTGCGCGACGCTGACGGCCTTCTCGTAGTCGCCGGACAAGATCAGCTTGGCGAACACCGGCGATCCGGTGACGTTGGTCCGTTCGCCGATATTAACGAAGTTGGACTCAGGCCGGATGGTAACACTCTCCAGGCCGCTCAAGCGAAGATATGGCTCGGGCGCCGGCGGGACGTGCGGCGGCAATCCTTCCACGGCTTCGGCAATACTTGCGATGTGCGCAGGCGTAGTGCCACAGCAACCGCCAACGACGTTCAGCCAGCCGTTCTCGGCCCATTCGCGGAGTTGCGGCGCAAGGCTCTGCGGGGTCTCCGGAAAACCGGTCGGCAACAGCGGATCGGGTAGACCGGCATTAGGGTGGCTGCTGATGTAAACGGGCGCGATCCGGGATAATTCTTCGATCAGCGGGCGCATCTCTTTGGGACCTAAAGCGCAATTCATGCCGACGCTCAACAAGGGTACGTGGGAGATAGAGTTCCAGAAAGCTTCGACGGTTTGTCCTGTAACGCCGCGGTTGCTGCCGGGCTGAATAAAAGTGACGGATGCCATCAGGGGCAACTCAAGCTTTCGCTCCTCGAACAAAGTTGCGATGGCGAAGAAAGCCGCTTTCGCATTGAGGGTGTCAAAGATGGTTTCGACCAAGAGGATATCGGCGCCGCCGTCTATCAATCCGCGAGCCTGATCATAATAAGCCTGCACCAATTCCTCGTAGGTCACCCCGCGCGTCGCCGCGCTGTGCACATCCGTCGAGATTGAACAGGTGCGATTGGTCGGGCCGATTGCGCCTGCGACGAATCGTGGCCGGGAAGGATCCTTCCCAATCATCGCTTCGACCGCCTTCTTTGCCGCCCGGGAGCCCGCGACATTGATGTCGTAAACATCGGCTTCCAGCTTGTAATCCGCCATGGAAACCGAAGTCGAATTGAAGGTATTGGTTTCGACGATGTCGGCGCCCGCTTGCAGATACTGCAGATGAATTTCAGTGATCAATTCGCTCTGAGTCAGACAGAGCACGTCATTACAACCTCTTAGATCGCGAGAATGGTTTGCGAACCGTTGACCGCGAAATGCCTCCTCATCGAGCCTGTGCGCCTGGATCATAGTGCCCATGGCGCCATCAAGAACCAGTATTCTGTGGGCTAGCAGTTCGCGCAATGTTTTTTCAGTCTCGGTCATCACTTCGCCTTCCTTGAGATTGGTAGCTTTGCCAAGCCTGCACGGGCCACGAAAATCTCCACCGGTTGATTCCCGTTGCGAACCATCTTTTCACCGGCATAAGAACCCGTCAGCTCATACTCGACGCCTTTCACCCCGTTAGCACGGAATGCATCTTCAATCGCATCCCGATCAAAGCCAAGCCAACGATGCTTCATTTGCTCGCGCATCCATTCTTGCTTGTGTTGCACCAGGTCGACCAGGATAATCGATCCACATGGGCGCACGATCCGACAAAGTTCCGCAATCGCTTTTTCTGGATCCGCTAGAAAATGCAGCACCATGACGCAGAATGCGGCATCCACGCTATGCGTCGGGATCGGCAGCTTCAACGCATCGCCGAGACGCAAGTCGACATTTGTTACCTTTTTTTGGTTGGCCAGTTCACGAGCGCGACGTAACATCTCTTGCGACAGATCGACACCGATCACTTTCCCGGCAAATCGCGCCAGTTCAAACGTGAGGCTTCCGGTGCCGCAGCCAACGTCGGCCAACACCATGTTTCGGGGCAGCAGCTTTTCAATCGCTAACGAGGCGACCCGATCGTCGAAATAACTTTTACGAATTCTTTCCCAGTCGCCGGCTACGGTTTCGAAATAGTCACGCGAGCGGCTCAGGCGCCGGCGAAGACAGTTCTCAAGCCGAGCGCGATCGCCTTTGGCTTGCGGCAAATCTCCAATCCGCTCGCGTAATGACTTGAATAGTTCCTGGGCCGGCGCGGGCATATCGCGGCGGGCCGAGAAATAAACGTTGGTGCCTTCCTTTCGGTCCTGAATGAAACCCGCTTCGCGCAGAATCGCCAGATTGCGCGACACGGAAGACTGCACCGAAGCGACGACTTCCTGCACTTCCCCGACGGTCAACTCTTCTTGGGCAACGGCGGCAAGAACGCGCAAGCGCAACGGATCCCCCAAAGCTTTGATAGTGCGAATGATATCCATAGCTGCGGCTTATAGATATCGCAATATATAGATTATTAGATATTCACGCAAGACGATGCGATAAAATGGCGCGACCGAGCCGCTCTGCCGTATACGTCGGCGATCGATCGTATCATTGACCGTAAAGGAGCGCATCGTGCGCTCCGGGAGTACACGGCGGGAACCGGCCGTGGAGAGGCATAATTCGATCGTAGCTAGGGGCCCTTGCTTAAACTGGTAAGAGCTTCGAGAGACAAGAGCTATCGAATCTTCTGAGCGACAATACCGGCGCGAAACGCCGGCTCTCCACGGTCGCTGTACTGCCCCTCGCGATAGCAGAGAACGCGCAAGCTACGAAAGTGATCCAGCAGTTCGTTGTGATCCAGCAGTTCGTTGTGATCCAGCAAGTAGGCGGGATTTTTCGGATGGCCAATCGCCTGCTGGTCGATCAGGTAGGTTTCAAAAATAACATGGCCCTGGGGTCTGAGCGCTCTTCGGAACTGAGGAAACAAAGATCGCTGCAGATAATTGAAGTTCACGATCAGATCGTAGGCGCCCGTGAGAAGTTCAATGTGCTCCAAGTCGGCCTGCAGCCAGGTTATCTCAAGTGACTTCTCGTCTGCGCGCCGGCGCGCCTCTTCAAGTGCGACGGTCGAAATGTCGATGCCAACTACGCTAAAACCCATTTCGGCCAGCAAAATCGCGTTACGACCTTTTCCCGCCGCGACATCTAGGGCTAGTCCGCGGGAGATGTGCCAGGCATCACTCTCGAGAATCTGCCTTAGATAATCCGATGGCTGATCGGCGCCAGCCGATGACGAATATTGACGGTCCCATCTGGTTTGATCATCAGAAGCCATAATAGATTTGAAGATGTTCCAGTGGTCCCAATCGTTGCAATGGTTCCAATGGCTCAAGTACGAAAAGAAGGAAACGGATCAATTTTGTTCTTGGTATCGCAACGACTGCAACGTGTCGAACCTCTGGAACGACCGGACCAGTTTCACTATCAATACACTGCGCGCGCGAGAGTAAGCACAAAAACCGCCCGCGCGCCGCCCTGTTTCAACACCCGGCTGCACTCGTTCACGGTGGCGCCCGAAGTATACACGTCATCGACTAGCAGCAAGCATTTACCCTTCACTGCGGTTTTTCCCGACAGGGCAAACGCGCCGCGCATGTTTTTGCGTCGGTCTTCTTCCGGCAATTGAGTTTGCGGCGGCGTGTCCATTTTTCGGTAAAGCGCAAAGCAATCTAGCGGAAGATTGTAGGCGCGACCAATCTGGCGCGCCAGCAACACGGATTGATTGAAGCCGCGCCAGCGCAGTCGCCTGGGGTGCAGCGGCACAGGAATAATCGTTTCTGCCTTGCATGTTAGAAGAAATTCTTCACAGCCGTGCGCCATCAACCGTCCCAAAGGCTTGCCTAGGGCGACTTTGCGTCCGTATTTAAATTTTTGAATCACCTGACGGAGCGGATGCTCTGTCGTTTCTTCTCTCGGATAACAGGCCCAGGAGTGCGCCCGGGCAAACTGTGGATTGCGCGAAAGGCACACTCCGCAGGCATGATCATCTCCGCTCGAATCTGGAAATGGCCGGCCACAAATCGTACAGAACGGATGCGCAACAAGCTGAATTTGCGGCCAACAGATGGAACAGAAATATTCTCGGTCACGTCCCTGGATCGAGCCGCTGCACGCGCGGCAGCGCGGAGGATAAAGCCAATCCACCAGCGAGTCCACGCGCTCGGCAAAAGATGGATGGCATTGAGGTTTCATGGCGCCGCCACTCTACAAAACGATCTCACAATCAAGCAAGGCCGTCGTGAAAGCAGTGATTGGAATCCTGTTAAGTATCAATGATCAGCGAGTGACCGGTCATTTCTGAAGGTTGAGGCAATTCAAGAAGCTGCAACACTGTAGGCGCCACATCGATCGCCGTTCCTTCCTTGATACGGCTTCGTTTGCGTTCCTCATCAACCAGGATGACCGGCACTCGGTTGATCGTGTGGGCGGTGTGCGGCATTCCTGTATCGTAGTCGATTAGCTGCTCGATATTGCCGTGATCTGCGGTGATAACGACTCTCCCCTTCTGGCTCAGCGCCGCGTCTACTACTTTACCGAGGCATTCGTCGATGACCTCGCAGGCTTTTACCGAAGCCTCGAAATTACCCGTGTGTCCGACCATATCGGCATTGGCAAAATTGGCAATCACTAGGTTGATATGTTCCTCGGTAAACTTCTTCACCAGAGCCTCAGTAACCTGACGGGCACTCATCTCGGGTTTAAACTCATACGTCGGGACATCTTTCGGCGAGGGAATCAGAATGCGTTGTTCGCCGGGGAATTCTTTCTCTTCGCCGCCATTGAAGAAGTACGTCACGTGGGCGTATTTCTCTGTTTCGGCGATCCGTAGCTGCTTGAGCCCGTGCTGGCTGGCAACCTCGCCGAGAATCTTTCGCAATTCCCGGGGTGGATAGGCTACCGGCACCCTGAACGTCTCGTCGTATTGGGTCATAGTTGTGTACGTCGCGAGTTTCACACATCGCGTGCGGGGGAACTCCTTAAAGTCAGCATCGATCAGCGCCCGGGTGAGCTCACGTGCGCGATCGGCGCGGAAATTGAAGAATATGACACCGTCGCCGTCCCTGATCAGTCCTTCGGGAACCGCGCTCCGGATCACCGTGGGTAAAACGAATTCGTCGGTTACGCCCTCTTTGTAGCTGTTACGAATAGCTTCCAGCGGCGAATCCGCGAGCTTGCCGGCGCCTTCGGTAAGACAGAGATAAGCCTTTTCTACTCGGTCCCAACGTTTATCCCGATCCATCGCGTAATAACGGCCAATGAGAGTGGCGATCTTTACATCCGGCCATGCTTTCAACTTCTCATTCAGATCAAGAATGAACTGCTCGGCGCTGTTGGGCGGCGTGTCGCGCCCGTCAAGGAAGAGATGCAGATATACGCGTCCGAGCTTTTCGCATCGGGCCATATCGATGAGCGCTTCCATATGACGCTGGTGGCTGTGAACGCCCCCATCGCCGAGGAGGCCCATCAAGTGGAGGCGTCCAGCGCCGGCTTTGGAGTTTTTTAAGGCATCCAAGATGATTGGATTATTGCCAAAATTGCCCTCATCGATGTCCTTGTGAATCAGCGTCAAGTCTTGATAAACGATCCGGCCGGCGCCGAGAATCATATGCCCTACTTCGGAGTTGCCCATCTGGCCCTCGGGAAGCCCCACATCCAGACCAGACATAGAAAGGCTCGAGCTTGGATAGTTCCGCAACAACCTGTCCATATTCGGCATCGACGCATTAGCGATTGCGTTGCCTTCTTTTTTTGGGTTGATGCCAAAGCCGTCTAAGACGACGAGAATAACTGGCTGATTGGTCGCCACAATATTTCCTTTCATCTCTCCCGCCGCTTGCTCGCCATCGCGGCAAGCGGCAGCCGAGGGGAGCTTGGAAGAGTTACGGATGCTGCTCAGCGGCGATCTGAAACTGGTGAACCAGAGTCGAGTAAGGTTCGGGCAATTGGACTTTCGGCGCGTCGGCCCAAAGTCCGTCTAGGTCATAGAACTCGCGCACAGGCTGGTAGAAAACATGAACGATCACGTCGGCAAAATCCATCAACACCCAATGCCCTCGGCTTGTACCCTCGACGGAAACGACGGCAATCTCCGCTTCACGCGCAGCCTCGTGAATCCCCTGGGCGATACTTTGGACCTGACGGTCGGATCGGCCTGAGCAAATGACAAAGTAATCAGCGATCGAAGTGAATTCTCTAACTTCTAACAAGACAAGTTGTGATGCCTTCTTATCCAATGCCGCGCCAACCAAGGTCAGGGCTCTCTCCTTCGAAGTTTTTTCTGCCGGCTTGTTCATTTTTTTCTTTTGTACAACCCATGATTTTCGATGTAGGCCTCGACGCTGGAAGGCACCAGATAGCGGATCGACTTGCCGTACCGTACCCGTTCGCGAATATCCGAGGCCGATACGGCAAAGTCGGTGAGTTTTAAAAAATGGAGCGACGTACCACACCTATGCGTGTAAATTTTTCTTTTAAAATCATAACAAAACAGCCTACGCACAGCAATGGAAGTTCCCCGCAGCGGACTGGCATATCCATTCCCTGGACGGGACGTTACAATGAAATTACAAAAGGGAAAGATCTTTTCAAAATCCTTCCAGGTGCCGATTTCGGCAAATGCATCCAAACCGATAATAAAATAGAGCGAGTCGCCCTTACGTTGATCTTCGGCGAAGTATCGGATGGTGTCGATCGAGTAGGAAACGCCCGGCCTGGCAATTTCGACAGTGGAAACCGTGAAGCGGGAATTTTTAGCTACCGCCAAGCGCACCATCGCGAGCCGATGGCGCGCCGGAGTCCGGGTTTGCCCTCTCTTGTGCGGTGGAATCGAAGCGGGAATGAAAAACACGCGATCGAGATCGAAGGCTTCTCTCACCTCCTCCGCGCTGCGCAGATGGCCCCAATGGATCGGATCGAAGGTGCCGCCGAAGAGGCCGATCCTCATGGAAACTCGATATCGCCTTTCCCGGAAGCGGCCCAAGAAATTTTTTGTGCAAGCGGCGCAAAGATTTGGCAATCACAAGCGTCTCGATGACTGATTTCGAACAACCTGTTTGGCGCTGGACTAGGCAAATAAATGATTTTCATGACGATCATTCGCGAATCTGCCCATCCCCGAACACAATGAACTTGGTTGTCGTCAGTTCCTCTAAACCCATCGGTCCAAAAGCGTGAATCTTGCTCGTACTGATACCGATCTCGGCGCCGAGACCGAGCTCGCCGCCGTCATTGAAGCGAGTCGAAGCATTGACCATCACCGCCGAAGAGTTGACCCGGTCGATGAACTCTCGGGATCTTCGATAATTGGTCGTAATGATCGATTCGGTATGTTCCGAGCCGTACTGTTCAATGTGCGCAATCGCCTGGTCCATGTCCTTGACGATTCGGACGGCAAGAATCAGATCAAGATACTCAGTCGTCCAATCCTCTTCGTTAGCCTTCTTGATGTCGGGAACCAACGCGCTGGTTTTATCGCAGCCGCGAATCTCTACCCCCGCAGCCTGATATTTTGCGATCAGCGCCGGCAGAAATTTCGATGCGACGGCTTGGTGGACCAACAGAGTCTCCATCGAGTTACAAACCGATGGCCGTTGAACCTTGGCGTTTAGACAGATCCGTTCGGCCATATCGAGCTCGGCATCGACATCAACATAGATATGACAAACGCCTTTGTAGTGCTTGATGACCGGTACTTTAGAATTCGCCACAACCGCGCGAATCAGTTCCTCGCCACCTCGCGGAATAATCAGATCGATGTACGACTCCAATTGCAGCAACTCGTGAACCAACGCACGATCTGTGGATTCGACCACTTGGATAGCATGTTTCGGCACCGCCGTTACGCCGCAAGCGGTTTGCAGCACTTTGCCGATTGCCTGGTTTGAGTTATGCGCCTCACTTCCACCCCTCAGGATAACCGCGTTTCCGGACTTCAAACACAGCGCCGCGGCATCGGCGGTTACATTGGGACGGGCCTCATAGATGATCCCGATAACACCTAAAGGAATGCGCATCTTTCCGACTTGCAAGCCATTGGGGCGGCGCGACATCTTAACTATTTCGCGCACCGGATCCGGCAACGCCGCAATTTCGCGCAGACCTTTGGCCATCGATTGTACGCGGCTCGAAGTCAGCGCAATTCGATCCAGAACCGCGCCGGTGATCTTTGCTTTCTTTGCAGCATTTAGATCATGCTGATTCTCATCAATTAAAAATGCGCTTTGAGCCTCGAGTCCGTCCGCCATGAGTTGCAGCGCCTGATTTTTATCCTCGGAGGAAAGCACCGCGAGGCGGCGCGCCGCAGCCTTGGCTTGCCGGCCGAGCTGGATTGCTTGTTCGGCGAATGAGGCATTCGCCAATGTGCTTTTCTTCACAGCAACACCAGATCGTCGCGATGGATAATCTCGTCAAATGGCTTGTAGCCGAGAGCTTGTTCAATCCTGCTTGTATGCAATCCTTTGATTTGATTCAACTCCAAAGCGCTGTAATTGATCAAACCGCGGGCAAACTCCCGCCCGTCAAGATCCACGCAACGCACGCACTCACCGACCCCAAAAGAGCCGCGCACCTCTCTCACTCCGGAAGGCAGCAGACTGGTCTTCTTTCGCACCAGAGCTTCATGAGCTCCCGAATCGACGACGACCTCACCTGCGGGCTTTAAATTGAAAGCAATCCAATGCTTGCGATTGGTTAAGCGATTACTATCGGGAAGGATAACGGTTCCGACTTCTTCGTTCGGGTCGAATACGCCGGCGATCGAACCCGCGATCAATCCGCTGGTTATCACCGTGGGGATGCCGGCGGCGGCTGCTTCTTCGGCGGCGGCAATTTTGGTCGCCATGCCGCCGGTGCCAAAGACGCTTCTGCTCGAGCCGATCACTTTGGATTTGATATCTTTGATGTCTTCAATCAGCGGAATGATTACCGCATTGGAATCTAGTCGCGGATCACGGTCATACACTCCTGCGACATCACTTAGAATAAGCAATAGATCGGCTTCGAGCAGCGTCGCCACTAGCGCCGAGAGATGATCGTTATCGCCAAACTTCATTTCCTCCACGGCAACTGTGTCGTTTTCATTGACGATGGAGATGATCGACGATGCCAGCAACATTTGAAAGGTATGTTTGGCATTAAGATACCGTTGCCGATTGGCGAGATCTTCGTGGGTGAGCAGAACCTGCGCGACGTTCTTGCTGAACTTGCCGAAGGCGCGCTCGTATAACGCCATCAACCTGATTTGTCCAACGGCTGCAAGCGCCTGTTTCTCGGGAATGCTCTGCGGCCGCTCTTTGCGACGGAGCCGAGTCATGCCGGCTGCCACGGCCCCGGAACTGACCACGACGATCTCTTTGCCTTGATCATGGAGTGCCGCCAGCTCGGATACTAAGGCTTCGAGGCGGGCTTCCTCTATGCCGGTTGAGGAAGAAAGGATCTGGCTGCCGATCTTGACCACAACCCGGCGCGCCCGGCGCACAATTGATTTCTTATGATCGCGCTGCGTCACCGGCTTCTTCTTCCTTAACGCGCTTGGCTCGCTCCACATGCATCCCAACCTTTTGCATCAGCGTCCGTACTCCCTCGCCGGTCACGGCGGAGATTAGATACAGCGGCCGATATGGATCCGGCAATTTTTCTTCGATCAATTTTGCGTTCTCCCTTGCCTCGGGAATATCGATTTTGTTTGCGACGACGACTTGTGGTTTTCTCGCCAGATCCTCGTCGAAGAGTTCCAATTCCCGATTGATGGTGGACCAGTCGGCTAGCGGCCTTTTCGGATCAATTCGTGACCCATCGAGCAAATGAATCAACACACTCGTGCGGGTCACATGTCTTAAAAACTTGTCCCCCAAGCCATGTCCGTGGTGGGCGCCTTCGATCAATCCCGGAATATCGGCAACCACGAAACTCTTCCCTTCATTGTAGCTGACCACACCGAGATTGGGCACCAGGGTCGTAAACGGGTAGTCGGCAATTTTCGGCCGCACTGCAGAAATAACCGAGATCAAAGTGGACTTACCGGCATTGGGAACTCCAATAATTCCAACGTCGGCCAATAGCCGCAATTCGATCTCCAACTCGCGATCCTCACCAGGTTCACCCGGCTGGGCGAACCGCGGGCTACGATTGGTCGATGAAACGAAATGCGCATTGCCTTTGCCGCCTCGCCCGCCAGCGGCGAGCACAATACGGTCGCCGGCCTTATCCAGATCACCGATAGTCTCGCCGGTCCGGGTATCGCGGACAATCGTTCCCACCGGAACTTTCACGATACAGTCATCGCCGCGACGTCCATGACAGTCGCTGCCCATCCCGTGCTGGCCGCGACCAGCCTTGCACTCCTTATGATAGCGTAGATCCAGCAAAGTCGTGAGCTGTGGATCCGCAACCGCAATGACATCGCCACCGGTCCCGCCATTGCCACCGTCGGGGCCGCCGCGACTGATGAACTTTTCGCGATGAAAGCTGACGCAACCACGTCCGCCATCGCCGCCGATGACCCGTATTTTTGTCTCGTCGATGAATTTCATCACGCTGAAAGTAAACGTAAGCCGCAGTTTAATCAGTCCGGTCTACATCAATACGTTCGCTTTTCTCCTCCCCGCTTCTACTTTACCCATTCTCAAATCACTGCACCATGTTTATCATGGGCAAAAAAAAAGCCCCTTTCGGGGCTTTCGGTTCAATGCAGGCGATTTCCTACTGCACAGGCAGCACGTTTACCCGTTTGCGCGAACGGTCGAGCCGGTCGAAGTTCACCACGCCATCGATCAACGCAAACAAAGTAAAGTCCCGGCCCATGCCCACGTTTCGGCCCGGGTGAATGCGGGTGCCGAGTTGGCGTATAATGATATTACCGGCACGCACGGTTTCACCGCCAAACACTTTGACACCGCGTCGTTGCCCTTTGCTATCGCGCCCGTTACGGGAACTCCCACCAGCTTTTTTGTGCGCCATATCGTGTCCTACTCTCTAGATCTTCTAACCATCGATTCCGGTGATCTTAAGCGTGGTCTGATGCTGCCGATGACCTCGCTGGCGACTATAACTCTTACGCCGCTTCTTTTTGAAAACCAGAACCTTCTTCGCTTTGGCTTGGCTGACAATCTCGCCGGTTACAGAGGCGTTCTCCAGCAGCGGCGAACCGATTCTGACGTCGCCGTTACCTCCGATAAACAGCACATCACCGAGAGTTATCTTTTCGCCGACTTCCCCAGTAAGCTTCTCAATCTTTACGAGATCCCCTTCAGATACCCGGTACTGCTTCCCGCCAGTTTTGATGACTGCATATTTCATGATCTTACCAAAAGATTTTTGTAACGGAGATTCCAGCCAAAGTCAATAATATCCGGTCACGAGGACGCTTGCGGTAGCCCTTGGGATAACGCGCACCAAAAACTTTTTTAGACCCTAGTTGACAAAGGCTCGACAGTTAAATATACATCGCAATGCGATAGTATCGTAACACGATATTGTTTGATGATGGTGATCCGTGCCCGATTTTAAAGCAATGGCGGAACTACGGTATCAAATACGTAAGTTCCTGAGATTCAGCGAAAATGCCGCACGCCAAGCCGGGATCGAACCGCAACAGCACCAATTGCTTTTGGCCATTAGGGGATTACCGGATGCGGCAAGTCCGACTATCGGAGTGCTGGCCGAGAGAATGCAGCTGCAGCACCATAGCACGGTGGAACTTGTGGACCGGCTGGTAGACCGAAATTTCTTGTGCCGATTACGATCGACCAACGACCGCCGGCAGGTCTTGGTCAAGCTAACGCACGATGGAGAAAATTTTCTCGAGAAGCTTTCACTGCACCACTTGGAAGAACTTCAGTCAGCCGGACCGACCTTCGTCAAGGTCCTTAATAGCCTGCTCGCCGATAGTCTCATCGACAATCCCAACTCCGCCTCTGAAGTAGCGAAGGAAACCGTGACCGATAAACCACGAAAGGATAGAAACCATGGCTGATCAATCGGCTGAAGAACTATTGCTCGACGTAAGGGTTGCCGAAGCGTCAAGACTTTACAAGTTCTATTTAAATAACGAACAGAAAATACTCGGCACAGCGAGTGTGGTGACGTTCTTAGTGGCATGGGAGCTCGTTGGAAATGTTCTTCAATTGATCAATCCCATGTTCATGAGCGCGCCTTCGCTGATCTTCAAGGCCGCGATCGACATGTTTTCCTCCGGCGAGATATACAACGATCTCTATGTCAGCGGTATCGAACTCTTCTGGGGATATGTTCTCTCGGCTGTCGTCGCCGTCCCGTTTGGCATCATGGTGGGCTGGTACAAGAGAGCGAGCTATATCTTTGACCCTTTCATCAATGCCATGAACGCGACCCCTCGAGTGGCGCTTTTGCCTCTGGTGATTATCTGGTTAGGAATCGGCATACTTTCGAAGGTCGGCATTATCTTTCTAGGCGCCGTTTTCCCGATCTTGATCAATACCCGCGATGGAGTCAAAACCACTCCGTATAACCTTCTCACTGCGGCCAGGAGTTTTGGCGCTTCGGAGTGGATGCTGTTCAAAACAGTGGTGTTGCCTTCGACAATTCCTTTTATCCTGACCGGTATGCGACTCGGGCTGGGCCGGGCCATCGTCGGAGTCATGGTGGGCGAGCTTTACGCGGCTACCGCCGGCATTGGCTTTATGATCACCGTTGCCGGCGCCACTTTTCAGACCGACAAGGTCTTCGTCGGTGTGCTGATCTTCGCCTTGACCGGTATGATCGGAATGGAGGTACTCACCCGGATCGAGCGGCGTTTCGACAAGTGGCGCCCCAAAGTGGGAGCGCAGGAGATCTAGATCCAAACTTAGGTATTTGGTTCGCGTGCTTCAAAAGGCCCCTCTAGCGAGGGGCCTTTTTTTTGGGACCGGGGATGTGCTCCCGCCAGGCCTCTTGATGCCCGTCCAGCCGTTTGCCATTGTGAAAGCTGGATTCTGACTCACGAAAGGACCTCACATGCGCAATCTCACATCAGGCTTTTATCTTCTTCGTTCGTCCATGATCCTTCTAGTCCTAACCGCAACCGGGTGCGGTTATAATACCCTCCAGAGTCTGGACGAAGAAGTGAAAGGCGCCTGGGGAGAAGTTCAGAATCAGTATCAGCGCCGCGCCGATCTCGTGCCCAACCTGGTCGCGACCGTTAAAGGAGCGGCGAAATTTGAACAGGATACCCTGACACAGGTGATCGAAGCCCGAAGTAACGCGACAGCGACCAAGATCGATCCAGAGACGCTCAACAATCCTGAAGCATTCAAAAAGTTCGAGCAGGCGCAAAACCAGCTCTCTAGCGCGTTATCTCGTTTACTCGTGGTGGTGGAACGATATCCAGAGCTGAAGGCAAACCAAAATTTCCAAAACTTGCAAGCGCAGCTGGAAGGCACCGAAAACCGGATTGCGGTGGCTCGCAAACGTTATGTCGAACGCGTGGCTCAATACAATACTGCTGTGCGTTCGTTTCCCACTAATCTCACGGCAAAGTTCTTGGGCTTAAATGTTCGGCCGTCGTTCAGCGCCGACGAAGCCGCGCAAAAGCCGCCACAGGTAAAATTCTAGGCCGTACAGCGAATCAGTACCTTGCGCCAAGATCCTCATCCACGGATACCGCGACGCGGTCATTTGTCCACGCCGCATAAGTTTGCTTTTTTCCTCTTCTTGCTTTGCCTGCTATCGACTCGAGCCTATCCGCTGGATGTGCCGCCGCTGCGCGGGCGCGTGAACGATTACGCCAAAGTTATTACAGCGGATCAAACTCGCAAGTTGGAAGATCAACTTGCGCAATTTGAACGCGATAGCGGTCATCAGGTGGCAGTTTTAACAATCCCATCGCTGGAGGGCGACTCGCTTGAGGACTTCAGTATTCGCGTTGCCGAAAATTGGAAAATCGGCAAGAAAGGCTTCGACAACGGTGTCATTCTGATTGTCGTGCCGAAAGATCGCCGACTGCGCCTGGAGGTCGGATACGGATTGGAGGGCGTGTTGCCCGACGCCATCGCGAACCAGATCATCAGTCAATACATCATACCACGTTTCCGCGCCGGCGATTTCTCGAGCGGCATTGTCGCAGGTACGGACGCTGTGCTGAGGGTCATCAAGAACGAACCGCTCCCGGAAGCTGACCGGCAGAAACCGGCGAGACCTTCTGGATCAGGGTTCGGGTCGCTCACTGGCTTGCTGCTGCTCCTGGGGTTCATAGCTGTCATGTCGATGGCCTCCAACACCAACCGCCGAAGACAAGGCTTATGGACAACCCGCGGCAGGCGCCCCCCGCCGATCTTTTGGGGTGGCGGCGGTTTTGGCGGAGGTGGATTCGGGGGCGGCGGAGGCTTTGGCGGTGGCGGATTTAGTGGTGGTGGGGGCGGATTCGGCGGTGGCGGAGCTTCCGGAAGTTGGTGATGATGCGTCCAGACAAGTTTCTTACTGAAGCAGAGCGGGAACGCATTCACCAGGCGGTGATCGCGGCGGAGTCCAAGACTTCCGGCGAAATTGTGCCGATGGTTGTCACCTCCAGCGCGCGCTACAATGAAATCGAACTGTACGGGATCGTCAGCGGGATGTTTCTCGGAATGCTTTTAGGCTGGCTCTGGCACGATCCCTGGGGATCCTATCGTCTCAATGTCTGGCCGGCCGTCGGCGCCACTCTCGGCTTTTTGATCGCTCGCATCCCTGCAGTGAAGCGCGGGCTGACATCGAGCAGTCGAGTCGAAGAAGCTGTAAACAATCGTTGTATGGCTGCATTCACCGAGCACGGCCTGCATTACACACGCGACCACACCGGCATCTTAATCCTGGTGTCGTTATTGGAGCATCGAGTCGAAGTTCTAGCCGACCGCGGAATCAACGAGAAGGTTCCGCCGGGCACGTGGAACGAAATTGTCGAGATTCTCACTGCAGGCTTGAAGTCACGCCATGCCGGCGATGCTTTCTGCAAAGCTGTCGAGCGTTGCGGCGAGATTCTAGCCAGTCACTTTCCGCGCCAAGCCGACGATCGCGACGAACTTCCTAATAGGCTCGTTAGCGATTGATGTGCTTGCGGATAGTTACTTTCGAACCAAGCGCACGTCCACCGCGGCTGCGCCGCGACCCTGCGCCCGCACCATCAACGGATTAATCTCTAAATCGGCTAGATGATTTCGATGCGCGGCAAAAATATCCGACAAGCCGATCATCGCTTTCACCAAAGCGTCGATATCGCGCGGGCCTTGGCCGCGAACCCCCTGAAGCACCTTGGAGCCGCGCAGCTCTTGTAACATCCGGCGCGCTTCTGCTTCATCGACCGGCAGCAGCCTTATCGCGACGTCTTTCAAGACTTCGACGAGAATGCCGCCCAAGCCCACCATCAAAAACGGACCGTATTGCGGATCCATGCGCGCGCCCAACAGCACCTCCGTGCCCTGCACCATTTCCTGAACCAGCAGGTGGCCTTTGCCTAGCGTTTTGGATAGAAGCTTCTGTCCTTCAGCGACCACTTCCTCGGGACTCTTCAGACCCAATACCACGGCACCCGATTCGGTCTTATGAACGATTTCCGCCGCGACCAACTTCAACGCCACCGGAAACCCAATCTCTTTCGACTTCAATCCCGCTTCAGCCGCGGTTCCTACCAGAAATTGCTTTGGCAGTCCGATGCCGCAGCTCTGCAAGAGGGCATTGAGTTTGTCGCCTTCCAACTCGTCCCGATTGCCATTGGCCTCCGGCAGAGTCGGCACCCCGAGCCGTTTGCGTTCGCCGTATAAACCCAAGCCCGCGAGCGCTCGCAACGTCGGTTTGATCGCCTGCAGAAATGGAATCCCAGCTTGTTCCTGAAACGTTCGACTTTCGTCGGTACAGCTATAGGTCGAACGGGCGAAAGCGAGGATCGGCTTGTCAGTGGCGGCGGCAAGATTTTTGAACAAAGTCGCTTCCCTCTTCTCAGGAAAACGCGGCAACTCGCCGTGAATCGCAAGTAAATCGACAGCATCGTCCTCCGCGTGCAGCTTGACGATATTGATGAAGCCCTGCTCATCGCCAAATCCGGCAACGCCGCACTCGAGCGGATTTTCGACGGCGAGCTCCGGCGGGATCAGCGGACGCACGGCCTCTTTAGTCTTGTCACTCAATTGGGCTAGATTGGTGTTGAGTTCTTCGGCGTGATCGCAGATCAGGCCTTTCATGCCACCCGAGTTGACCACGATCGCGGCGCGACTGCCGCGAGGATAACGGCCGGCCATGAACGCTAGTGTCATCTCCGTGAGATCTTCCAGAGTCGGGCAACGGACCAGGCCGAGCCGGTTGCATACCGCATCGAATACTTCATCGGCTCCCGCCAATGCTCCGGTGTGCGAGATGGCCTGCCGCTTGCCCATTTCCGAGCGCCCGAGCTTAACGACGAGAATCGGCTTGTTCTTGTTAAGAGCCTCATGCGCCAGAGCCATGAATTCGTTGGGGCGGCGGATGCCCTCCGCCATCAATAAGATAACCTTGGTCCCTGGATCGTCCACCATGAACGAGAGATAGTCCACCAGATCGAGGCTGATTTCATTGCCGCTGGAAACGGCATAAGTAAAACCGATGCCGCGCTCGGTGGCGCCTTTAATCCAATTACCCAGGGAGCCGCCGCTCTGAAAGATCAGACCCACGGGACCTTTCTTTAGCAATGGCGTTGAAGTAGGAAATGTCCAGAGGCCTTCGCTTAAAGAGTACGAGCCCATGCAATTTGGCCCGCAAATGACCAAACCGGTGCGCTCGCACAAATCCTTCATTGCTTGGGCGCGTTCCTTGCCCTTGGGATCGTCGCCTTCGCCAAAACCGGCAGTATAAATCGTGGCTGATTTGGTGCCGAGCTTGGTTGCTTCTTCCAAAGTGCCCAACACCGCTCGAGTCGGAATCAGAATCAGCAGTTCCTCGGGAACCTCGGGCAGCGCCGCGAGATTGGGATAACAAGGATAATTTTCAATCTCCTGATAGTTGGGATTGATCAAAAAGATCTTTCCCGTGTAAGCCTTCTTCAGGTTGCGAAAAATTCCCATCGGCCAACGCCCTTTCGGTGATGCGCCGACGATAGCTACTGATTTGGCAGAGAGAACATTCTCGACCGGCCTGCGCTGGAATGAAGTCATACGATTCCTTGCTAGCTTAAATTAGATTTTCCTATCTCACGTTCTAAACGTTGCTGCAACACAGGTGAAGCGATAGCGCTCTCTCAACCGCTCATGAGCGGAAGGAAGCACTGCGATTCCGGCGCTAATAGGTAAAAGCCTGGTTTTTCAAAAACGCATCGGCGTCATCCACGCTAAAGAAAAGCAGCCGAACTTGTTCGAGCGAAGCATTAGATCCAAGAAATTCTTCGATCGTCTCGGATGACACCTTGGCTGCTTCGCTGAGCGGATAACCGTAGATACCCGTCGATACCGCGGGGAAGGCGATAGTCTTGAGCCCGTGCTCGACCGCCAGACGGAGACAGTTTCGGTAGCATGAAGCCAGCAATGCTGCCTTCTCGCCGCCTCCTCTTCCGTAAACCGGCCCGACCGTATGAATCACATGCTTAGCAGGCATTCTGCCCGCCGTGGTCATAACCACCTCTCCGGTCGGCAGCCCTTGGGGAAATTCCTTGGCCCGGATTTCTTTGCACTGCTTCAATATCTCAGGACCGCCTGCTCGATGAATCGCGCCATCGACGCCGCCACCGCCCATTAAAGTGCCGTTGGCGGCATTGACGATCGCATCGACCTGTTCCTTGGTGATGTCGCCGATCTTGACCGCAATTCGACCGTTAAGAAAAATTTTTGAAATCTCCATTAATCTTTCCCGCGTATCCCCTCCATCGCCGAGCAGCTAAACGAAATTTTTCCGGTCTGGAATTTAGGCCAAAAGACGGCGACAGAAGCGCTTACCAGCCGCGGTTTGTCCCACCAAGCTTCGACGATCAATCCCGTGGCGCGGGCGTGTTCCGCAACACTTGTCCCGGATAGGTACCTGTCACGGCGCCGTTCTCGATGACAACTTCCCCATTGACCAGCGTGTGATGCACACCGGTGGCTCGTTGGATCATTCGCCTCTCGTTGCCCGGGAGATCCTGGACATATTCGGGCGCCATCGTATCGACGGTATGGGGATCGAACACCGTGATATCGGCGGCAAGTCCGGATCTCAACAAGCCGCGATCGCGCAAGCCGAATATCGACGCCACCTGGAAGGTTAGCTTCGAGATCGCTTCCTCCAAGCTCATAATTCCGTTGTCGCGCACCCACCGACCCAAGAATGTGGTGCAGTAGCCGAACCTCGCATCATAGCCCATGTGCGCGCCGGCGTCGGATTGACCAATGATGACGAATGGATTTTTGAGGATCTCACAGACTGCGTTGGGGTCTCCTTGCGTGGTTACGTGCGAGAAGCGCGTTTCGAGATTTTCTTCCAATGCGATATCCAGGAACACATCCAGCGGGTCTTTTCCCCGGCTCCGCGCAATTTCCTCGAGAGTTCGACCTTGCAGAGATTTATGCTTCGGCAGTTTCGCTTCGTCGACATAGATGACGTCCCAACGCTTGGGGAAAACTGATGGCTCTGGCGAGTTTACTTCAGCGCGCATTTTTTGCCGCGCTTCGGCGTCTGCAAAAATCGTCTGCCTTTGCTCGACCGGCATAAACATCGCGGCGCGCCAGGTTGGAAATTCATCGAAGCATTGCGCATCGAGCAGAGTATAACGGTTCTCGAACGGTTTGGCCTGAGTCATCGCATAGATTGGCAATCCCTCTTCACGAAAAACTCTGGCGGTGGATTCAAGCATTCCTTTCCAATGATCCGGCCGGGTCCAACTATGGCTGATGCTCTGCCACAATACCGGGCGGCCGGTGGCGCGCGCTAGTTCCGATGCATAGGCAATTCGTCCGCGCGCATCCACACCACCACCGCTCAACTGAACCACCCCGGTATTCATATCGCCGAGAACTTCCAACAAAGCCAAGAGTTCTTGATGGGACGCTACCCGGCTAGCTACCGGCTTGCCGTCTTCGCGCATGTGGCGCGGGTTCTGATTGGTCGAGAAGCCCACCGCGCCGGCGGCGATGCCCTCGCGCACCAACTGCTGCATACGGGCGATTTCCTCCGGTGTCGCTTCTCGCTCGACCGCATCTTCTCCCATGACGTAGTGCCGCACGGCGATGTGGCCGATCAGTGCGGCGACATTGATGCCAAGATGGGAGCCAAGCGCATCCAGGTATTCGCCGGTGGATACCCACTTCCATTTGATCCCCTGTTCGAGAACCTTACGGCTAATGGCCTCGACCCGGACAAAACTTTTAATCACCGCCTCGCGGCCATCGGGCTTGCATGGCGCCAGGCTCAGGCCGCAATTTCCCACCACCGCTGAGGTGACGCCGTGAAAACACGACGACGTGCCTAATGGATCCCATAGCAACTGCGCGTCAAGATGTGTATGAGGGTCGATAAATCCAGGCGTCACCGCCAGGCCTTCGACATTCAACGTACGCCTGGCCGGCCCATCAAGACGGCCGATTGCGGCGATCTTTCCTCCCGCCACAGCGACATCGCCGCTAAAGCTGGGCATGCCAGACCCGTCATAAATTCTTCCACCCTTGATTAGGAGATCGAACATGGTGTCTCCTTCAATATCACAGCCGGTAGAGACATTAATTACTCGAGGGCAGCGTCAGTGATTCATCCGCAATAGCCCAGGAGCCCCTCAAAGGGCAGAGTCAACGGTTTGTGCGAAACGGCCTAAGCTCATCTCCTATGCCCCAGGCACGAGCCCGTTCTCTTTCAATAGGGGCAAAAGCTGATCCTGACTATGAATCAGCATGTTCGGTTTGGCCGCCATCAATGTTTCTTCGTCGTTGTAGGAGTATCCGTTAGAGAGCGCAATCGTGACGACTTCGACGTGGTTGCCGGCGACTTTACATCCATCGACGTTGTTTCCGGCGCGGATGTAGGATGCGGTGCCACTGAGCAATATCAATCTCAAGCTCGGCAGTTTGTGTTCTCTAAACAAGTAGTAAAGCCCCTGTTCTTTGGCGTAGTAGGTCTCATCGCGATCGACGATCTCAGCAAAGTATTTGCCAATGCCAAAAGTCTCCATCGCGTGGTGTTGATAGCGCCTTCCGCCCGTAGTCAATAGCACATTGCGCAGCCCGGCAGACTTAGTACTTTTCAGCGACTCCTCGATTCCGGGAACGAAGTTGGGAGGTTTGGTGTCGAAGCTGTGCTTCCGAGCGATCTCCAGCGCCTGGGTGCGTATCTCCAAACGCTTTTTTTCATTGAAGATCAGATTGGTGTCCTCTTTGTACTCATCGGCGAAAACCAAAGGGATCAAAAACAAATCAAACGGCCCGTCGGCAATCTTACGCAAACGTTCAAACGGCAGCGGATGCAGTCCGTACTTGGGCAGAATCTCCGTGGTAATTGTCAGAACCCTTTGAATGTCGGTCTCCACCGTGTCGGACATCGTTCGAACCAAAAAGGTCTCGGTTCCCATGGAATGCCTCCAGACCAGCCGATACTATTCGAAGCCAACTGAGCTGGCAAGCGAGTTTACCGTGTTCGTATTACCATCGGAAAAAGCAGCGCCACATGGCGACATAGGAGAACGCGCAGCTCATCCCTGAATGGCAACTATTTTCCTAGCCGGGACTTTCTTCGAAGGGAAGCCGGTATCTGCGTTCGGAGTTGCATTTTTTGCAACTAGGCACAAGATTGCCTTTGGTGGATTTACCGCCTCGAATGATCGGCACGAGATGATCCATGGTCAAAATTGCCGGCGGGAATTTGCCGCCGCAATAGTGGCAGAGGCCAAGGGCTCGCTTGCGCTTCCACCACTGGCTCGCACGCAGCTCTCGAGCCTTTCGGCGCTCGCGGCGAATTTCTTCTTCACTGACCGAGACTAGAAACGAAGTCGGTTCCATGCGGATGATAAAACTACCTGTACCATCGTTTAATATTCACGAAATAGACGGCAAAAGCGATTGCGGCCAGAAAATAGCCGGCCGCCTGAAAGAGTGCCCAGCCATCGCCGGATTGTAGATATCGCGATAACTGCCAGAATGAAAAGCCGAAGAAGAAAATGATCGAGGTGGCAATCAGTATTCGATGGGCGGTAATCAATCTCATGGGATTAGTGAAACACCACGCTCGCAGCAACTGCAAGGAAGCGGATTGAACATTGCTTGCCTCGATCAGGATACATCGTATGCACTTGGAACGTTATTATCAGGAGAAAATCATGAGTCGAGAAATAGTCCAAACCAATGAAGCTCCAAAAGCAATCGGCCCTTATGCCCAGGCGATTAAAGCCAACGGTTTTGTCTACACCGCCGGGCAAATCGCTATTCGCCCTGATAGCGGCGAGCTGGTCGACGGCGGCATCGCGGCGCAAACGCGCCAAGTCTTTGCCAATCTCGCCGCGGTTTTAAAAGCGGCGGGAACATCGATGGATCAGGTGGTCAAGGCAACGGTATTCCTGCGCGACATGACCGATTTTGCCGCAATGAATGAAGTCTATGCCGAGCATCTCGGTAAGGCTACTCCAGCCAGGTCAACGGTAGCCGTGACGGAACTACCTCGGGGAGCGCTGATCGAGATCGATCTGATTGCAGAGGTGTAGGGCGAGAACGATCTGCTAAGTGCGCGAGACCATCTGCAGGAGTTTCTGTAGCACCGTCTCCACAATGTTAGTCAAAGAATCAGATCCGGCTTCGATGGTTTCTTCGCTAGGCGGGTATGCGAACATCCCCTTGGTGCCGGTGACCACCCAGGATTTTTCGTCGCCATCGGTTTCGGGTAGTTTCTTGCCGGTTGTCTTGGCACCGATATTTTTGCTGCGAACTTTTTCCTGGTGGTTCTTGTAGCGTGTGAACTGCCCGCGTTTAAGCCAGATCCCGTCGCACTTGAAACAACGTCGGAACTGCACATCGGCTCCCAGCGAAGGTTCATTGATCGCCGACATTCGCGCGGTACAGCGCGGGCAAAAAATTTCCTTTTGCAAAACCAGCGGCAACCGGAGGAGTTTCTCGTCGGCGGGTTCCAGACGCGCCGCTTCATCGGCTTGGATCGGAAAGAGTTCCCATTTGTCGCACCAGATACCGCCGCATTGGCCGCACTGATCCAGTTCGATCAGCGAGCCCGGATTGGCGCGCACGCTGACCGGCTTCATCGGCACTTCGCATTGCGGGCATCGCACCACTTCAGCGCGTTCCTTGCGCATCGATGGTTTCAACTCCGAACTGCGCTGCAGGTCGCGGCAAAGCTCCCATCTGATACAGCAGCATGATTCGCCGATTGATCGGCGGATGGCTGCTTAATAGATCAGCGAGTTTCCCGTCGCTACCATCGGTGCGCCGGCGCAGCGGGTTGATGAAAAAAAGATGGGCGGTGCCGCGCGTCGCCTTTTGAAACGGCATCCCGGCATCGCGGATTTTTTCCAGTGCGTTTGCCAAACCCTGCGGATTGCGGGTGAACTCGACGGCGGTGGCATCGGCCAAATACTCGCGCTGCCGTGACACCGCCATCGCCAAGAGGCGCGAGATCAACGGAGAGAGGATGATCAGCAGCACCGCCGGAATCGCAAACAACGCCTGAGCGTTTGGGCGACGCACAGGCCGCGCGCCACAGATTGAGCGCTGAGCCCAATCAGAGAGCAGAACCACACCGCCCAAAAGGACGGTGATCAGCAGCATGACCGATGTGTCATTGTTTTTGATATGCGCCATTTCATGGGCGACCACACCTTGAGTTTCCTCGCGGCCGAGCAAGGTCAACAGTCCCGTGGTAACGCAAATCGATGCGGATTCTTCATTGCGGCCGGTGGCAAATGCGTTGGGCGCAGGATCGTAAGTGACATAGACTTTCGGCATGCGGCAGCCTGAGGCCAACGCCATTTCTTTGACAATATTGTGCAGTTCGCGATGCTCGGGTATCTGGATATCGAGTGGTTCAGCGCCGACCGAGGACAGAATCAACTTGCTCCCCTGGCGATAACCTGTGTACGCCACCGTCACCGAAATACATAAGGCGATCAGTGTAGCTATCGGAAACGAAGCCCCGCGCGCGCCAAACGCGTCCAGATAGAGATAATCGATAGAGAGTCCTATGAGGGAAAAAAAGAACAAAAAGCAAAACACGATGAACGCACTGATCCGGCGATTGCGGGTTTGACGTTCAGCGAAATCTCGCGACTTGAGAATACCCAGTTTGACTGCCTAAAAGAGAAGGGACAACTTAAGACTCACGCGCGGCGCCGCTCGTTCCGTTTCGGGAGCGGAGAAAAACTCGCTCGGCTTGAACCGGAAGAAGCTCGCGATCATGTTCGACGGAAACACTTCCTGCTTCATGTTATAGCGCATCACCAGATCGTTATAGTATTGGCGGGCAAAGGCGATTTGATTTTCAGTGGTCGTCAATTCTTCCTGTAGCCGGAGCACGTTTTGGTTCGCTTTGAGATCGGGATAGTTTTCCATCAACGCGAACATTCGCCCCAGCGACTGCGTTAACGCAGTCTGCGCTTCAGCATTTTCTTTGATTCCGGTAGAGGTCATGGCTCTGCTTCGCGCATCGATGACTTTTTGCAATGTATCCTGTTCGTGTTGCATGTAGCCCTTGACCGTTTCGACGAGATTCGGAATCAAGTCATAACGCCGTTTAAGCTGCACGTCGATCTGCTTCCAGGCATTCTCGATCTGATGCCGCAGCGCCACGAGACCGTTGTAAGTCCAAATCAGCCAAACTGCGATCAGAAAAATAACGGCCCAGAAAAGCCACGTCATCGTCCCCACCTCCCAGCCAACTCATCGCGAACCAGTATCGATTGAGTCAAGTCACCAAGGGAGGCGACACCGGTCATTGTCAGAACCCGCTGCATCTCCTCGGCTAGTATTGCGAAAACCCGCGCGACCCCGCGCGCGCCGAAAGCGCCGACACCCCAAGCTATGGGACGTCCCACCAGCACCGCCCGCGCCCCGAGCGCAATCGCTTTAACGATGTCGCCGCCGCTGCGAATTCCGCTATCGAGCAGCACCGGCACCTTAGCGCCGACCGCGGCAACCACTTCAGGCAACACTTCCAAGGCCGCGCGATTGAAATCCAGAATTCTGCCGCCGTGATTAGACACGACCAGAGCATCGGCGCCCGCATTAACCGCATCATGAGCATCCTCCGCGCTCATAATGCCCTTGACGATCACCGGCAATGACACTTGCTGCTTTAGCCATTCGATGTCTTTGGGCGAAGACTTGTGCCCTTTCCTCGGCTTACCGTCCTTGGTGGAGAGAGGCACTTCATCGCCGATCTTAACCGGCCGCACCGTGTCCATGGTGATTCCCACTGCCGCAAAGCCGAGATCCTGCGCAAGCCTGGCATACTCCGTGACTTCTTCTCGGCCGCGGTTCATATAAGCCATGAACACGAACGGCGACTTCGCCGCGTTGCGCCAATCCCGCGGGTTGAATTTAGCCGCCTGGCTGACAAACATCATGGCACCCACCCGATCAGTGCCTTCGGCGACTTCCCGTTCCGCGTCCTTGCCAATCAGACTGAAACTGCCCACCGGCGCGGTGATCGCCGGGATCGGCAGCTTGTGGCCAAAGAGTTCGATCGCAATGTCCGGATCGGTGATGTCGTGGAAAATCCTTTGCCGGAACATGTACTGACGGAATGCACGGGGATTTCGATGAAATGTCGCCTTGGTTTCAGCGGCGCCGTTGAAATGATGCCAAGCCTCAGCCGGCATGGTTCGGCGGGCGATCTCGCGGAGATCGCGGAGTCCCATTTGTTCCAGTGGTTTTTCAATCATGGATTTAGTTTTGTGACGCGATTTCCCAGCAGTTGGTGCCAGGGTCTCGAAAAAAGAAGGAATTTGACGAGCTGTTCTCATCGATCGGGAACAACTCAGTGACACCTAGACTGTCTCCCTGTTCCGAGAACAGGCGATGTGCCTTTTTGACCGCTTCGTTCGATTTGACGCTCAAAGTATTGCGAAAGTTGGGCGAGAAAACTTTGAACTCCTTGCGCTCGGCACAAACGATGTATGTTTTGGTATCTGGATGCTTGACGTAAATCACATGGTCGTTGGCTTGATGAACCTCCAAGCTCAACACTTCGGTGTAAAATCTACGATTGACGTTCATGTCGCGCGCTACCAGCGTACCGTGAGTAAATCCCTGAGGAACATAGCCTCGGCCTGGAAAACGCTCTTCCGGGAATGGGCTCGTCCAGTGCGGGCCGCGCACGCCGCCTGCTTTTGCTTTGGCCGATTCTTTGCGGTTTACGACTTCATAAGATTCGATTTCCCAGCCATTGGTTCCCGGCTCAACGAAGTAGCAGGAGTATGATCCGTGATTCCATAGAGGCTTGCCGATAGCGCCCAATTTGTACTGAGCCTTATGCGCGTTTAGATATTCGTAAGCCCTGTCGACTTCGTCGATGGACGCCACGCGCACCCCCCAATGATTATGCATCTGTTTGGTCGGCGCATCCGGACCGGCCTCATGAAGAAACAGCAGCCAGTGCGTGTTTGGATGCTTCAGTATCGCTTCACCCGCCTTCTCGGCAATCTTTTCAAAAGCCAGAAGATCGATCAGCACAGCCATGGATTCTCGCAAATTGCGGCATTCCATGTGAGTTGCCGAAAGCGCGATGGGCTTGATCATGCCCTTCTCTCCTGTGGATTCCATTTGATCGCTCGTTGCCTTACCAAACATGTTTATGAAAATTTACAGCGGTATGACTACCCTGTCAAACGAGGGATTCCCGAGCGATTCCAAATGGCTCATGCTGTTAAGCGAAGCACCCACGGTTCTGATGACCGTGCGGTAAGTCATCCCGAGCATACCGGTTGCTTCAGTATTCAACCATCACTCGCACCACTGGACTGTTCATCCCGTGAAGAACAATCAGCTTGACACAAAGTTTTCTTTTCCATAGATTCCGCGCAGCTTGGCGGTGAGAGGGGGCAGCATGAGGTTGCTATTCCGGGGGGCAGTTCTGATCATGATTTGTGTTCTGCCAAACGCGCCGGCAGCGACGTTCGCGCAAGAATCCTTTTACCAGGGGAAAACCATCCGCATTATCGTCGGCACTTCGGCCGGCGGCGGCTTCGACGCCTACACGCGGACCTTGGCGCGCCATTTCGGCAAACATATTCCGGGTCAGCCCGCAGTCGTAGTGGAGAACATGCCCGGCGCCGGCCACCTGATTGCCGCCAATCATATGTATAACGTCGCAAAACCGGATGGGCTCACCATCGGCCATTTTCATGGAGGCTGGTTTCTCTATCAGCTTTTCAAGCGCTCAGGACTCGAATTCGACGCTACGAAATACGAATTTCTCGGATCGCCGATCAGGGAAACCCGCGCTTGCGCCCTTACCAAGGCAAGCGGTATCACCAGCGTAGAGCGATGGCTGGCGGCCAAAACGCCGGTGAAGATCGGCGGTATCGGTGGCGGCGCTCCTGATGACATCGCGCGTATGCTTGCCGCGACCACGGCACTGCCGGTCCAACTCGTTGCCGGTTACAAAGGAACATCGGAGATTCGGCTGGCGGCCGAGAGCGGGGAACTCGCCGGCGGCTGCTGGACGTGGGATTCGATTCGCTCGACGTGGAGTAAAGGGATCCAAAGCGGTGAAGCGGTCGTCGTGCTCCAGCTCGTATCTAAACCACACCGCGACCTGCCTAAGGTACCGCTAGCCCAAAATCTCGCGATTTCGGAAGAAGCGCGCCAGCTGCTCAAGGCCGGCATCCAGGACACCGCGGAGTTCTATCGTCCGTACGTGGCGCCGCCGCGCACCCCCAAGCAGCGGATCGAGACTCTGCGCCAAGCTTTCGACGCGACGATGAAAGACGGCGAATTTCTCGCGGATGCGCAAAAAGCTAACCTCGAGATTGAACCGATTACCGGGCAGGAGATGGAACGGCTGGTATCGGGTATCTTCAAGCTGGATCCGGCATTGGCGGCCAAGCTCAAAAGTATTTTGAATCCAAGCTAACGCGCCATCGTTCATAAACATTACGTCGTATCCGGAGGGAGGGTCTATGCAGAAATTACTGCTCGCGCTATCGATGGTGCTTCTCGGCGGTTTCGCCGCCGAATCGGATCACGCATTGGCGCAGGCAAATTTTTTTGAGGGCAAAGCCATCCGGTTAGTCGTCGGCTTCACCGCAGGCGGCGGCTACGACGCCTACACCCGGACCCTCGCCCGTCATATGGGGAAGCATATCCCGGGAAATCCCAGCATGATCGTCGAAAATATGCCTGGCGCCGGCAGCATGATTTCAGCAAACTACACCTTTAAAGCCGCGCGGCCGGACGGGCTTACCATCGGCCATTTCATTGGTGGGCTCTTTCTTCAGCAGCTGCTAGGCAAACCGGGGATTGAATTCGACGCCGCTAAGTTTCAGTTCGTCGGCGTTCCCGCCCAAGACAACTTCGTTATCGGATTAGCCAAGTCCACCGGCATCACAGACGTCGAATCCTGGATGGCATCCAAACAGGTGGTGAAATTCGGCGGGGTCGCCTCGGGGTCCGGCTCCGACGATTTCCCGAACATCCTCAAAGCGACGCTTGGCCTGCCGATTCAACTTGTCTCCGGCTACAAAGGCACGGCCGACGTTCGTCTCGCGTTCAACAGCGGCGAAGTTGCCGGCCTCAGCAACTCCTGGGAATCGACCAAGTCGACGTGGCGCAAGGAGCTGGACAGCGGCGAATTGAAGCTGATACTTCAGGCAACGCTCAAGCCGCATCCCGAACATGCGAAGCTGCCGATGGCGCTCAACTATGCGAAGACCGAAGAGGCGAAGAGACTGATCTCAACGGTCGCGCGCGTGCACGGCCCTACGGTGCGGCCGTACGTGCTGCCGCCCAATACGCCGGCGGATCGAGTGCAGACACTGCGCCAGGCATTCATGGCGACGATGAAAGACCCGGAGTTTCTCGCGGAAGCCAAAAAGGCCAACCTAGACATCAATCCCGAAGACGGCGCGACCCTCGAGCAAAACGTCAAGGAGATTCTGCAACTCGAGCCTGCTCTCGTCGCCAAATTGAAAGAGTTTCTGAAGTAGCTGGACATACGAGAAGAAAAAGCGCTCGGAACGGTTCTCCGTGCTAACAGCCCGACGGTGCGCCTGTTATTTGTCACGCACCAGACCATCGCATGCGCTCGAGCTTCTTGAATGCCTAGAGGAGGTCTTATGAAAGTCAGCGTGGACAGAACCAAGTGTGAAGGGTACGCAAGATGCGTGCAGGCAGCCCCTAAAGTTTTTCAGCTGGATAACAAGATGATCGCTGAAGTTGTTGATCTCCAGGGCGATAGTGATGACAAGATCCTTCTTGCCGCCAGGCTGTGTCCTACCAAAGCGATTGCCGTGGAGGAGGAAGGAACGGGTAAGAAGCTGTTTCCGGTAGAATGACGCGTCATGCGGAAATAGATGCTTGGAGCGCTGAAGCACGGCAGCCCGGGACTACGGCAACTCCGATAGCAGACGGCCGTAGCCGCTGCGCGGAACCCTGACATGGAGACGTCTCTGAATCTCCCAACATTGCGTCACGCCGGGATGGAT
Organism: Binatia bacterium; assembly: GCA_036378835.1. Classification (GTDB taxonomy): domain Bacteria; phylum Desulfobacterota; class Binatia; order UBA9968; family UBA9968; genus WHTF01. The sequence goes on from DASUVS010000010.1 coordinate 32,488, forward strand.
CACCGGCACGCCCAAATCCTGCTCTAGCTCTTCGACAATATCGAGAATGCGTAGCTTGCCGCCTTGAAAGTAGATGCCATCCGCATCCGGATGACGAAGAAACAAACGTTTGGCTTGGAAATAAATGTCCTTCGACGAAAGCCGGCCGACTTCTTCCCAAGGTCCCGGGAGCTTTCCGAGTTCGAGAACTTCGAACCCGGCGTCGGTGAAATATTTCGCCACGATGCTGGTATCATCGAAGTCATAGCCGATGCCGACAAACTTCTTGATCTTCAGCGCTTTCATCGCGGCGACCTGATTTGTGCCGGAAGTAAAAATAGGAATGCCGAATCGTCGTTCCCATCGCTGGATGATTTCCGCTTCGCCTTTGTAACCTAGCAGCATAAACGGCGGCGTGCCCGCCGGATGAATCAAATCGACTTGGTCTTGAGCGAGTTCAGCGATTTTCTCTTCGTAAGCGGGAATGGCGCTTTGGAACTCTTCAATTTTGCCGTGGCGAACATTGTTAAACAGAGGAATGACTCCGATACCGTCGGGCAGCATTTTGATTAATTCAACCAATGATCCCGAACCTTTGGTCGGCTTGATCATTCCAACCATACCGCGCCAGCAATCGTAAGGCATAAATATCTCTCCGAGTTTGTTAGAGTTTGGTCACCTAGTCTTTCTGTAAATCCTTGCATCGGGAGCACTTAATTCCGGACTCCGCATAGAGATGAACACCAGATGAGAGTCGAGGGCGAGCCTGAGGAGCGAAGGCATAGAAGCGAATAGTTCCAATGCCGGGTATGGTGCTTGGTCCGGAATGACAACTTCCTCAGGCGTTCGCTAAAGCACTGGAGCTTGCAGTCTCGCTATCAGCCGGCACCTATTGTCTTCGCTCCGCAGGGCTTGCCCTCGATTTCCTGTGTACTCCGCGTTGATAGCTCAGGCTTATTCGAAGATCTCGCCACCCATTTAAACCGCACAAGTCGGCTCAGATGCACAGGTAGGTGAACCGTTCGCCGAGCGACAACCTGCTTTCGCCGAACTAAGGCTGCGCGAGACCTATCGGGATCTCGCTACACGGAGCGCTTGCATCGGGCATCTAGAAAAACTTACTTCAAACGAGTCTTCGGCTTCGCCATCGCCACTGATTCTGATCACAAGAGGCCGAAGGTTTTCGACTTCGCGATACGTTCGATGACAGCGGTGATGCTGCACTCTTTCGCCGCATTCGATCTTTACTCATCGGCTCGGATTTAAATGCAAACGGTTTTTGCTTCATGAGTCAACTTAGGCTTCAAAGTGTTGCGAGTCTCAGCTCTAAGCTTCCAGCCGATTCCCCCCAAGAGAAGCAGACATGCCAGCAGCGTACTCCCGGCCGCCTGCACAGCCCGAAAAGCAGCCAGCGGAAACGTGAAGCAAAGAAAGAGAACGCTTACGAAGAACCAGCTCCAGCCTGCGATCCGCTGCAACGATCCCTGCGGCGCGCGCAATACGATACACAGGGCCACGACCAACGGATAGAGAAGCCATACAAAAAAATAGGTGAACGCAAGAGGCGTGAAAATCAGGATCAACAAAAGAAGCATGGCGTACTCAAGCGCATCCGACTCTTTCGTCCGTTCTGGGTAAGACGGCATGCAGAATAAGTAAAACACGCACAGCGCGGTTCCGACCAACACGACCACGATCGTGACATACTTAAAATCTAAGTCTGCAATATTAACGAACAGTTGTTGATCCTGCTTGCGGTGAGCGTTGACGGGACGGAGCAGCCGGTGGGCGACCGCAACCAGAGAGTGATTGGCCCAGCTAAATCCGCGCTGCTCACGCTGCGAGATCGACTGATTGTCGTAGCGGAACATTCCCGAAGTCCAGGTATTAAGGTCCTCAAGATTGCGCTCGAAGCCACGAAACGGCGAAGGAAGCGCAACCACAAGCAAGAACAGAAATACCGAAGCCGAAAGAGTAGCTTTCCAGTGTCTTCGATATATTAAATAGCCGATGGCGAGCACGGGAAAGGCCTTGATCGCGGTGGCGAGCGCCACCAGAGCTCCGGCACTCCATTCCCTACCGCTGCGCAAGCAGGCGAAAGCGCCAAGCATGAACGCAAGGAGAAGCAGGTTGGGTTGCCCGAGGATATAATTTTCTGTCACGTAGGGAAGAGAACAGATCCCCGGCAGGAGGTAGAGTATAGATTGCGCGCGCGCGGCGTTGCCGGTAACCAGGGACACCGACAATAACGAGGACGCGACCCATGCAACCGAGTACAAGAGCACCAGAACGATGATCAGCGGCAGCTCTCCGAAATAGCTCGGAATCGCGAAAAGCACCGCGGCCGTGGGAGGATACATGAATTGGAATGTTCCGTCGCCTCTCGGCGCGTAAATATCGCCACCCTTCAGCACCGTCTCTCCGATCAAAAACCATTTGGCATAATCTTTAGTGCTGCCGCGGAAATAATTGTTGATTGACAAGAACGCGAGAACCGTGATGGTGATAGCAAAGAAGACGACAACGGCTTTAGGGAGTTGCACGTCGGCAAATCGGTAGGCGTTGAACTTTTCCCGGGACTTCAGATCGTTGGCTTTCAACTTTGCAGAGTGAGTACCGATATCAGTAAGCGGCGACTTCCTGAACGACACGGTCAGAACATGTAGGTTCCGCAATTGATGTTATAGCATTGACCGGTGATATAGGCTGCGGCATCAGTGGCGAGAAACACAACCGGTCCGGCAATGTCTTCCGGCTCCAGAACGTGCGGCAATGGGGTAGAATGCAAGCGCTGCATGACTTCCTCTTCAGATCGATGGCCACGCGGCATCGCCGTATTGGCAGAACCCGGACAGATCGCATTGACGGTGATTCCATCCGGCCCGAGCTCGCGCGCTAAGGATTTGACGAACCCGATAATCGCCGCTTTCGAGGCGGCGTAGTGCGAGAACTGTTTCATGCCGTAGTGGCCAATGCCAGAGGCCATGCTAATGATCCGGCCGCTTTTTTGCTCCCGCATGGCCGGCACGAACGCGCGACAGCAAAGAAAATTTCCACCCAGATTGATATCCAGCGTGCGATCCCAATCCGCCTCGCTCATATCGACAACCGATGATTTAAGATAAACCCCGGCATCGTTGACCAGGATATCGATTCGACCGAAATTAGCGAACGTCGCCTCGGCCAGTTTCTTCACGGAAAGTTCATCGGCAACATTGACTTCGAACCCTGACGCGTCGCCGCCAAGTACCTTCACCTCGTCGGCAACCGAACATGCTTTTTCCGATTGCAAGTCGGCGACAACAACTCTTGCGCCCTCTCGCGCCATTCCCATGGCGATAGCCCGACCGATTCCTTGAGCCCCACCGGTTATCACCGCGACTTTGTTTTCAAGCCTCATGGCATCACCACGCCGCCGTTGACGTGAAGGGTCTGTCCGGTGATTGCGGCGCTCTCGGGTGTCGTCAGAAAATAGTACATCTCGGCGAGATCGCCGGGCTGTCCGGTTCGGCCCAATGGAATCGCCGCATACCAGCGCTCCCGTCGAGCTGCAGGAGATTCTTTTTCCATCACTCGCGGCGTATCCGTCGGACCCGGCGCCACCGTATTAACGAGAATCCCGTCCGGCGCCAATTCCAGCGCGAGACTTTTCGAAAACGTGATAATCCCTGCTTTAGCGGCGGCATAAGGCGCGCGCAGCGCCGATCCCGTTACCCCGTAGTTAGAAGCGGTATTGAGGATTCTGCCGCTCTTTTGCTTCTGCATCACGGGAGCTACTTCACGGCACATGAGGAATGTGCCTTTTAGATTGCTGTCAATCACCTGCTTCCATTCGTTCCAGGTGAACTCCTCAATCCGCTTTGTGTAGATGCTGCCGCCGGCGATGTTGGCGAGCACGTCGATGCGCCTGTGGCGTGAAAGGACCTCAGCAACTATGGCTTTGACTTCACCTGCTTGAGTAACGTCCACAGAGAAAGCATCGGCCTTGCCGCGCGCGGCGAGGATTTCGTGCCTCACTTGCTCCGCGGCCGCCCGGTCATAATCAGCGACGGCCACGGTGATGCCCGCCGCTGCCATCCGATGAGCGACCGCGCCGCCGATTCCACCACCTCCACCGACTATTAACGCTATCTGATCCATGCTTTTTGCTACTTCAACATTGCTTGCACGACCCTACTGATTATCTGACGTTGGCGTAAGCACCTTCGAAGTTCCCATAACCTCTTTGATGGAATTGGTGAGATAGACAAGGCGGTGGAACAAACGGTTCTTGAGCGGCCGGTCGGCTCGTTTTTCACCCCGATCGTTCCTGATTATCTATGCTGCTTTTAAATCCACCGTGCAGTGAGCACAGCGGGTGGCTTTGACCGGAATGGTCGATAAGCAGTACGGGCAATCCTTTGCGGTGGGAGCCTCGGCCTCTTTTCTCTTCATGCTATTGATCATTCGGATCAGCAGGAAGATGACGAATGCAATGATCAAAAAATAGATAACATCATTGATAAAATTACCGTAGGCAATCACCGGGACGCCTTTGGCTTTGGCGTCCTGAAGGGAGACGGGTATGCCCTTCGAACTATCGAGCACATAGAACAGGCTAGCGAAATCAACTTTGCCGAGCAGCAATCCTAGCGGCGGCATCAGTATGCCATCTACGAGAGAGGTGACGATTTTGCCAAAAGCCGCGCCAATAATAACTGCGACTGCCAGATCAATAACGTTGCCGCGCGCGATAAATTCTTTAAATTCTTTCCACATTTTTATTCCTCCTCAAGCCCGCCAGGTTCACTTGGATAAGCAGGTTGATGAAATTCAGAACGGGTCACGGCATATAAAGTTTATCCGAGCAGCCCCGATAGAATTTCGTAACTATATCCTTCAGGTGACGTAGCAGTGTCAAGAAGATTCTGACGCAGGCACTTGTAATTCTTCGGCGCCGCACGAGTAAATCGCCTCGATCTCGGCACGGTATCTCTCCCCGACGGCTTGCCGATCTATCTTGATCTTTTGTAATGCCGTAATGCTGCGCAGCTGCTTGGGAAAGTCGTTCGGAATGACCGCGATCTTTCGAATCTGCTCGTAACGATCCAGTTTAGTATTGATCAAGTCCACGCGCTGCCGTAGCGCCCCTTCGAGATCGCTATCGCTCAATGTCGTTTCCATTCGATTCAGGGCAGCCGCTATGTTGGGCCGCTCGGGTACGATCAGAGCAGCGATAAAAGGTCGATGGTCGCCCACTAGGATCGCCTGCCGAACGAACGAGTCATCTTCCAGCAGCGCCTCGATAGTCCCGGGATTGATATTCGAGCCGTCAGCACAATTAAAAACATCCTTCTTCCTGCCGATAATAAACAGAGACCCGTCATTATCGATTTTTCCCAAATCACCCGTGCGAAACCAGCCATCCGCATCGAAAGCTTCACACGTCGCTTGCGGATCATCGAAGTACCCGGGCATTACCGTGGGGCCGCGGACCAGAAGTTCGCCGTCATCTGCCAAGCGCAGCTCGACGTTGGGAAACGGTGTGCCTAGACTCCCTGGTTTGACGTTGCCGACGCCGCACAGAGTCACGCCACCGCACTCAGTGGAGCCATACGAACCGATTAGAGGCACTCCGATCAGATCGAAGAACCGCAGGATGCGTGGCGGCATCGCCGCCCCGCCGTAGGTGATATACTTCACCCTCCCGCCTAAAGCCTGTTGGGCGGCCTGTCGCAGGTTTGTTCTCGTCGCTGCAATCTCACCAACAGCATGATCGTCGGAGCCCATCAGCCGGTCGTCTCGATCGAGTTTTTCGATGCGCTCCCACAACTCACGAATGACTCCCCTATCTAGAATAGCGTTCCACAGCCGTTCCATGACTCTTGGAACGACTGACATCGCGGTCGGCCTCAAACCTTGAATAACCGCTAAATCTAGATTCTGTTCCGGAGCCTCCATGATTGCAGTGGTTCGACCGGTAACCGCGCTCTTGAGAAAACCGAAACGGCCGAAGAGATGATTGAGACTCAGGACGATAATCGTCAGTTCTTCAGCCTTGCTTAAGGGAATCTCGCCGCGGCTGGCGAAATTTGCAAGCAGGTTATTGTGAGTTCGCATCACGCCTTTCGGCTCACCGGTGGATCCCGAAGTGTACATGATGGTCGCTAAATCGTTTGCCTGAACTGCTTGCAGCAGTCGATCCAATTCGCTGATGTGGCTGCGTCGGCCTCGCTCCAGCAGCTCGCCAAATGATATGCAGCCGCGCAGCTCTTCGGCGCTGCCGTCTAAAACGACAACAAGCGAAAGATTAGGCAATTGCGCTTTAATAGCGAGCAGCCTTGGGGCAGAAACAGCATCGACAAAGATTGCGCGGCACCGAGAATGCGCCAGAATCTTCAACAAGGTAAGATCCGAAACGTTCGGCGAGATCACCACGTTCGGGAACCCTCCGGCCAACGTTGCCAGGTCCGCGCACAGCCAGGGCAAACTGTTGTCGCCCATAATCGCGACATTATCCCCTTTAGCCACCCGCAATTCGTGCAGACCCAATAAGGCGCTTTGAACCATCGCGCCGCAATCGCGCCATGACTTATCTTCGAAGCTGCCGCACCGTTGTATCTTTAGAAAGGTGCGGCAGCCAACCTCGCCAACCCGGCGAAAAAACAGTTGACCTAAGCTCGACCAAGAGTTCTGCGCAACGGCTGATGCCGAAAATAAACTCATAACGGCTCGAAGTGATAAGGCTGGTATTTGGATCTTTGAGGAGCTTCGATCCGCTTCAATCCTCTAATTTCGTGACGGTGGGCGTACGCATACAATACGGCTTCGGCAACATCGTCGATATGCCCCTGTACATACTTGCGCGCCGGCACCGCTAGCCGAAGCAGCTCGATGCCGCGCGCCGTCTGGGCGGGCGCCGGCGGTGCGCCTTTGGTCACTCGAACGCCAGAGATATAGTAGAGAAATGCGGCTAAGGCTTCGGCGCGATGATTCTCGGGAGCGACATGCGGCAGAAACGCAGCGAGGTCGATATACACAGCGTGACCGGCGGGCGGATGCACCAGGGGAATTCTCTCCCTGAGCCTGCGCCAAAGGTAGTTAACCTGCTCCACCCGGCTGGTTACATATGCATCTGCGGCGAAGATCTCTTCCAGTGCCGTGCCGATCATTTGCATTGCGCTTGCCGGCGGTTGCGCGCCGTCGAGAAAACTCTGCAGGGTCGCCTTCTGAAAGCTAACCGGATCGCGGCTGCCGATCATACCGCCCATGGGAACCAACAAATCCTTCATGGCGCTCATGGTACAACCGTCTGCCGAGTCGCACGTCTCCAAAACAATTTCGCGAATGGAGCGATCGTGATATCCGGCCTCGCGTTGTCGGACAAGATAGCTATTCTCGAGGATACGGCAGGCATCGAGAAATAGCGGCACGCCGTTGGCTGCGGCCATTGCCTTAACCTTCTTGAGATTGCCGAGAGAGACCGGATGGCCGCCGCACGCGTTGACGCTGAGCTCGATATAGATGCAGCTGACCTGTTGCGGGCCGTGCTCACGGAAAACCGCGTCAAGTTTTTCGATGTCGAGATCGCCTTTGAAGGGGTCTTCTGATTGGAGATTATGGGCGCCATCGCCGATGACATCGATCACCCTGCCGCCGTTGGACTCGATATGCATTCGCGTCGAGGGAAACAGCAGATTGCCGGGAACAACAGTACCCGGCTTAACATGAAGTTTTGCCCATATGCGCTCAGCGGCGCGTCCCTGGGTGGTCGGAACTAAGTAGGGAAATCCGAAGAACTTGCGGTACTGCATCGACAGAGAAGCAAAGGCTCGACTCGCTTCAGTCGCCATGCCCATTGCCGGTTCCAACGCCTCGCTGCCGTTTCCAGCTGCAATTTGGGCCGTGCTCAGCGCGCTCACACCGCTATCGGTGCAGAGATCGACATAGATTGCATCTTCCGGCAGCAGCTCACAATTAGAGCCGCAGGCTTTGAGCGCGCGCTCACGCTCCTGCAGGCTGGTCTGGCGCAAATGACGAACCGAAGCGATCTCGTATGGGACCGAGAACGCAACGCCGACCGCTCGTTCACTCATTTATAGGAAACTCCGTTGTTCCGCCGGTAAATCGTCGACGATTCAGCGGGGGAGTTTTTGCTCGACTGGTTCATCTTCCGGTTCCTGTTCGAGCACCGGCTTAATCCGCTGGTGGTCACTTGCCGACAGGATGTTCAGCGCCCGATGAACCATCTTTCGTTCGGTGGCAAACTTTAAATTTTTGATCACCTGGTCCATGGGAAACCAACGCGCCTCATCAACTTCGTGATCATGATCGCGAACGTCGCCCTTCAAGTAGCGCAGCAGAAAAAAATGAACTCGTTTATAAATGCGGATCGGCTCGCCTTCTTTGGTTTTGTCACGGTAGGCGTAGCGGATATCGCCGAGTTTTTTTACCAGGCGCCCTTCCAACCCAGTCTCTTCTCGCACTTCGCGCAAGGCGGTCTCTTCGATGCGCTCGCCTTCTTCAACGTGACCTTTGGGCAAGCCCCAACGATTGCGCACGTGGATCAATGCAATCTGAATTCCATCACTGTGCTTGCGATACATGACGCCGCCGGCCGATACCTCGCGAACTGTTCGTATGCCATCGCTGCGGGGCCGCGTCCCAGGGGTAAGCTCCTCCTTGAGCCATTTAAGATAGCCGCTGCTGCCTTCGATTACCGGCAGCGCGATCACTTCCGGAACCGAGTAACTGTGGAGTTCTCGAACGCGTTTCTCCAGGACGGCGAAGCGGTCCCGGCTCGTTTTGATAATCAGGAGCTCTTCTTCGCTGTCTTCTACTTTTCCCTGCCATCGATAAACCGACTGCACCGACTTGATCCGATTGACACAAGCGGCAAGCCGCTCGTCAACCAGCGAACGCGCCAGCCGATCCGCCTCTTCGGGCGATCCAGCCGTCACATAAACAACGATGAGCTCTGGCATTACTATCTACCTTACAACCGCCTTTCACACCCAGTCAATCCGCTCGTCCGCGCCGTTGTAGCGGCACGATTCGCAGCCCGGCGGGGTGGCCATTCTATGCTCTTGTCATCTGTCGCAGGCGGATTAATTTAATATGATGCAATCGAAAGAGGAGATCCGTCAGAAAGTTTGGTCCGTCATGCAGCGTGAAAAAGTGGCGCGCTTTCCCGGCGCGCAAGGAAGAATACCCAACTTTGCCGGCGCCGAAGCTTGCGCGCCCCTGCTCGCGGAAAAATCCTATTGGAAGCGCGCCAAAGCGTTGAAAGCCAATCCGGACTCACCGCAAAGAGCGATTCGGCACAAAGCTCTTACCGAAGGCAAAATCGTCTATATGGCGGTGCCGCGCCTGCGCCATGAGAAACCATTTGTCGAGCTCGATCCAGGGAAACTTGATTGTTCCCCTTACGTTGCCTCCTCGATTCAGGGTGCGGCCAAATTCGGCAGATTGGTCGGCGTTAATCAAATGAAAAAGATCGACCTGATCATCTGCGGCTCGGTTGCCGTCAATTGCCAGGGCGCTCGAGTCGGTAAAGGCGGCGGCTATTCGGACTTGGAATTCGCCTTGTTGACGGAGAACAAAAAGGTTTCCGCAAAGACGCCGATCGTCACTTCGGTTCATGCGTTACAGATCCTCGACGAAGACCTGCCGATGATCGAGCACGATATCCCGCTCAGCGCCATCGTCACGCCAGGCACTATCATCGAAATTGATCCGGCTTTTCCACGGCCCGAAGGCATTTATTGGCGAATGCTGCCACCAGAGAAGATCCAGGCTATTCCGATTCTCAAAGTTGCTGCGGCGACTCGCGATGCGGCTACCGCGTGATGTCTCATTTGAAGTCCGGCGGGGCCTATGTTAACTCAATGAATTCGAGGAAAAATCGATGCAAAGGATAGATTTCGCCAAAGGCGATGGGCTGGTCCCCGTGATCGTGCAGGATTATGAATCGCGCGACGTGTTGATGGTTGCTTATATGAATGAAGAAGCTTGGGAGCAAACGCAAAAGACGGGGAAAGCGCACTATTACAGCCGTTCCCGTAAAGGGCTCTGGTTCAAAGGCGAGCAGTCGGGCAACTTCCAAGTAGTAAAAAACGCCTTCATCGACTGCGACAACGATACGATTTTGCTGCAGGTCAATCAGATCGGCGGCGCTGCCTGCCACGAAGGATTCCGCAGCTGCTTCTTTCGCCAGCGCTCCGGCGGCGAGTGGGAAGTTTGCGCCGAACGGGTTTTTGATCCGAAAGAGGTTTACAAAAAATCAGTATGAGCACGGTGCAACTGTTCATTACAGAGGTCCGACGCTGATGAAGGCCGGCAAAGAATTGAAGCTGGGCATTCCGAAGGGGAGCCTCGAGGAAATGACCATCGCGCTCTTCAGAAAATCCGGCTGGAAGATTTCGACGACGAGCCGCAGTTATTTTCCTTCCATCGATGATGATACTCTGCGCTGCAGCCTAGCGCGTCCCCAGGAAATGTCACGTTATGTCGAGTCCGGGACTCTGGATGTCGCCATTACCGGCAGAGATTGGGTCATGGAGAACGGTTCCGACGTTCAGCTCGTCTGCGAGATGGTTTATTCGAAGACCAGCTTTCGTCCGACCCGCTGGGTGTTAGCCGTGCCGCAGGATTCGCCGATCCAAAAGATAGAAGAGCTCGGCGGTAAACGGATCTCTACTGAAATCGTGAACTATACCAAGCGCTATTTTGCCGAAAGAGAAATCCCTGTCGAAGTCGAGTTCTCCTGGGGCGCCACCGAGGCCAAGGCTGCCGAAGGTTTAGTCGACGCCATTGTTGAAGTGACCGAAACCGGCAGCACGATCCGCGCCCACGGGCTCAAGATTATCCATGAGCTAATGGAGTCCTGTCCTCAACTGATCGCCAATCGGGAGGCATGGCAGGACTCGTGGAAAAGAGAGAAGATCGAGCAAATCAAAATGTTACTGCTGGGCGCATTGTCCGCGGAAAACAAAGTTGGTATTAAGCTCAACGTGCCGGAAACCTACCTGGAAAAAGTGGTCGAGCTGATCCCGAGCATCACTGCTCCGACAGTGGCCAACCTGCACCCATCGCCCAATCTCAAGGGCGTAAAGTGGTATTCGGTGGAAAGCGTCCTCGAAGAATCGAAGGTGCGCGATCTGATTCCTAAGCTCATTCAGAACGGCGCTGTGGGCATTATCGAATACCCGCTGAATAAAATTATCTAGTCGCAAGACGTGACGCCAGGGAAAGGCGCGCCCGAGATGTAGGGCGACCAGCAGGTCGCCCTACGCGCCTGTGGCCTGTTGCCTCTCTCCTGTCCCGTCCCGATGCAGAAAATACTCCTTGGCGATCTCGGGAAAGAGCGCATAGCTCAGCACGTCCTCTTCGCTCCGCGCCAGGCTGCCAGCTTCCTTGCGCGCCTGATCGAGCCCCGGCTTCAACAGGTCTGCCGGTCGGCAGCTGATGGGCTGCTTCTTTCGCAGGACTTGATTTTTCATCTCCTCGCTGATCTGCCCCGGCGGCTCGCCGTAAAGTCCCATCACATAGTTGCGCGTCTCCATCGCAATAACTGAGTAGCGCTTGCCGGTCATCACGTTCAGCGCCGCCTGGGAGCCTACGATCTGACTGGTCGGAGTGACCAACGGCGGATAGCCGAGATCCTTGCGCACGTGCGGCATTTCGGCTAGCACGGCATCGAGCTTATCTTCGGCTTTCTGCTGGCGCAACTGGGCAACCAGGTTGGAGAGCATGCCTCCTGGGATCTGCGATACCAGCACATCGGTCTTGATCTGATTGTTTACCGGGCTCTCGAATTCCGCGTAATTTTTGCGTACGCCGTAGAAATAATCGGCGATTTTCCAAAGCTTGGTCAAGTCCAGCCCGGTGTCGTAGGGAGTATCTCGAAGCGCCGCGACGAGTTGTTCGGTGGCAGGCTGAGAGGCACCCTGGGATAACGGCGCGATTGCAGTATCGAGGATGTCGGCCCCCGCTTCGATCGCCATCATGTAATTCATCGGCGACAGACCCGCCGTACAGTGAGAATGCAGATGCAGCGGCAGCGGAATGCGAGATTTGATCTTCTTGATGATTTCGTAAGCCGCATAAGGTGCGAGCATGCCGGCCATGTCTTTCACGCAGATAATCTGCACGCCCATGTCCGCCAGCTTCTCGGCAACACGCAGGAAATAGTCGGGAGAATGCACCGGGCTGATAGTATAGCAGACCGTCCCCTCGACTAATTTGCCGGTGTTGAGCGCTGCCTCGATAGCGGTCTTCATGTTGCGCACATCGTTCATCGCGTCGAAGATGCGAAACACATCGATGCCGTTGGTCGCCGCCCGGCCGACGAACGACTGCACGATATCATCAGGGTAATTCTTGTAACCGACCACGTTCTGCCCGCGCAGCAGCATCTGAAAGCGCGTCTTCGGCATGGCGGCCCGAAGCCTGCGCAAACGCTCCCAGGGATCTTCCTTGAGAAACCTCAGCGTGGCGTCGAAGGTGGCGCCGCCCCAGGTCTCCAGGGACCAATAACCGATATCATCGAGCTGCGCGGCGATCGGCAGCATGTCCTCCGTGCGCATGCGCGTAGCAAGCAGACACTGGTGCGCATCTCGCAGGACCGTTTCCATAAGTTCTATTTTCGCTGCCATAGGCTTCACTGATGAGGCGCTTGAGTTACTCGTACAACTCAGTTTGCTTTTCTTCGAGACGTTCTTTTTCAGCGTCATCGATGACATAGCCGCCATCGATTTTTCTAAGCTTGGTGATGTCATAAAAAAACTGGGAGACTTCCAAACCATCATCGAACTCGTACATTTTGATGGCGTCCCAAGGGCAGATTTTCTTGTCAAGCCGGTCTTCCGATTCCGTGCCGATCAGCTGAAGCTGAAAGCGTTTGGGTACAGCGTCAGGCGGCACCGGGTTACGGTTGCTGTCGTAAAAACGGCTGCCGTATTCATAGAAGATCTCGCCGGTCTCTTTGTGCTGCTGCACCTTGGTCAAATCGTCGCTATAACACATTTGACAGCCGATGCATTTGTCATTGTCGACCATGACCCGATAAGGTTTGAGGCCGCCCTGGGGCAGCTCTTCATAAACCAGATTGATGCACTCATCGACCGGACAATGCGCCTCGCACAAAGGTGAACCCGCGCAACTCGAGCAGTTCTCATCCATCACCGCAAGTAGTGCCGTGCCTTTGCGCTTTTTGGTTGCTTCAGCCGCCATGAGCTTCGACCCTCGCTTTCTTGAATCGACCTTTGAAAAAGAATCCCAATGCAATCGCCAACAAAACCCACCAGTATCGAATCAGCCCGATGCGCCCCCACTCCAGCCAATAGACGAAATTAGGAGAGCGAGATATGAGCTGGCCTAAGACCTCTTGCGCCCCGGCATAATCCCTCACTTCGCGCAACGCCTGCGAAAGACCATAAAGCGCGCCGTCATCTTGCGGATTAATTTTAAGCGCCTGTTCGAAGTCCCGGCGCGCTTCGCTCCATCTATCCTGTTCGGCGAACGTCCAGCCCCGGTTGTTCAGAGCCGCGCTAAAATCCGGCTTTCGTTCCAACGCCTCATTGAAATTGTCGGCTGCGGCGGCAAGATCGCCTTTTCGTTTAAAAGCCACTCCAAGATTGTTGTACGCTTGGGGAAGATCGGGTTTTAGTTCGACGACCGTCTTGTACTCCGCAATCGCAGCATCGAAATCGCTACGAATTTCGGATTCGATCCAGGCCAGCAGTGTTCGCGCTTCAACATGATCGGGGTCAAGAAGAATCGCCTTTCGCACCGACGCTTCGGCGGCTTGCGGGTCGCGGAGTCTCAGCAGCGTTATACCCAAAAAGAGATGAAGGTCAGCTTCCTGCGGATATCGCCTGAGTAAAGCCTCAAAAACCGCTTTGGCTTCTGCGGCTTTCCCCTCCGCCAGATAATTCCGCGCCTCCTCCCACTGCTTTTGCTTGACGAGAGGAGAAGTTGTTTCAGCAGCTAAAGATGAACCCACCCACGCGAGGACGGCCAACCCAACGAGCCAGCCTCTCAGCATCTACTTCCACATTTCATTGGGGATTTGGTCTTCTTTACCCTGCTCGATGAGCTTATCGTTTTTAAAGGCCTCGCGCAGTCCGATCCAACTAAAAAAAATTACTAGGATCAGCATTCCGACAATTGGAATGTTATCCGGCTTGGTTACGATAGCGAGAAAATTCTGCAACCCGCTTGCTTCGTCCATAAAAGTTAAACACCTGTAAAATAAAGATAATTTAAAAGTTATGCGATATTGTTCCCAATGTCAACGTCGCCACTGCGGCAATCCCGGTTCAGTGATGATGATGGTGATGGTGGCCGCGCCTCTGCTCGTTATGGCGAAAGATCAAGGATTTGATCACAACCGGGACAGCTTTTGCATCCGGCAATTCTTGACCGATATCGATGAAGTCGAAGTCCTTGAGATCGATGCCGTCGATCGAAATGATGCCCGCCCCAGGGATGAGCTCGCGTTCGATAATGTTTCCCATCAACTTGGCAATATCGGCGTCAAAGACCAAGACCATCGGCTGTCCCTGGTCCACGTGCTCCTTCATGGCGTCGACAAGCCCTTCGGCCAGCATGCGAATGAGCGGATAGGACGGGCCAAGCTCCCAGCGGATCGCCAGCGCAACGGCGCGATCGGAATCCATAATATCAAAACGCTGCAGGGCCTTCTGAACAGCGGCGGCAATATCGGCGGATGTGATGGCTTCGCTTTGCTCAAACTCCGGCGTAATCACTTGCAGGTTGCGCAACGGCAGCAATTCCGGATGAGAAAGATAGATGGTATTGCCGCTGACCTGGACGGTGTACTGCGACGCTCCGATAACCGTAGCGCGAATGCGTACTTCGGCCGGTCGCAATGGGATTTTACCGCCGGCTAGCTGATTGGCACGGGCGCGCACCCGTCGGCCTAAGTGAACACCAAGATCCCCCAGATTTCGCTTTTCGTAACCATAGACAAACTCGGACACTCCACCTGAAAACATCACCGCATGAATCGGATCTTTATATTCAAGGTTGGGGGTCAAAAGCAGATCTTGCGCCTGCGACGAGATCGGCCCGCGTTCGAGCACTGCGAATAGCGAGTCACACAGCACCTGGGCAAACTTCTCCTTGTCTTCTTCGCTCAGGCTAGCGCCGAGAGCGAGCTTCACACCGGCCATCTTGGCTACTTTGAGCGCGGTGTCCTCCAGTCGATTGATCCGGCCGTTCTCATCCATCGCGATCAGGCGCGCGCCGACTTCCATAGCGCAAGTGTCGATGACCTTTCCCCCCTGGGCGATTGCGATTTTGCTGGTGCCGCCGCCGATGTCTACATTCATGACGGTGAAGTCGCCGCCCTCATGATGGGTCATGCCGACTGCACCGGAACCGTATGCGGCCAGGATCGACTCGAGGTTATGTCCAGCGGTGGCACAAACGAACTTACCCGCCTCTGCGGAGAAAAGCGCGGCAATCGCCTCGGCATTTTTCTTCTTCGCCGCTTCTCCGGTAACAATGATCGCGCCTGTGTCGATATCGCTGGGCGTCAGATTAGCTTTACGGTACGAATCATGGATGAAGTCATTCAACTTATTGGTATCAATGGTCGTTTTGTCGACGTATGGGGTTAAGAGGATCGGCGATTCATGGAGCATCTCTCGATTGACCACCACGAAACGGCTCGATAACGCCATGCCCTGTCGACGCAAGGTCAGGCGGGAAAAAATCAGATGTGACGTCGACGAACCGATGTCGATGCCGACCGAATTAAGCGTAATTCGCTCGGAGCGCCACATCGGATGATCTTCATCCATGACGATGTCTTCTTCATCATCACCGTATTCATCCTCGTGCCCCTCGTGCAAAATGAGTATGTCCGTCCCAAGATCTTCCATCGATTCTAGCGATCCTTTCTGACCCGCATGGCGCAAAAATGGCAAGTTTTCATTGCTTAACACAAGAAACATCGTCTTGCCACTGACTGAAAAACAGACTTATCAGCACGATAGACAACCCATGGGATCGGCGATAAGATGAGCCCCGGCGTCATTCATGGGTCAAGAGGAATTTCAAGAACTCTCCTCATTCTTGAAGCGCTTTATCCGGCGCTTCAAGTTTCTTAAGGGGATCGAAGGCCTCTGTGTGACGGCCATCTGCGCGCTGCTGCTACTGGCGGTCGGGCCGGGTGTCGATCAGATTAAAAATTTATTTCCTTACGCGCCGCTGGTCTACAGCATTCTCACCGCGGCAATCTTGTTGGGCTTGATTCTTTGGACCGTCATTCAACTCGCACGGCGATTTTCACCAGAGCATGCAGCGCGCTACGTCGAGCAAAAGCAGCCCAAACTGCGTAATAATCTAATCAACTCTTTACAACTCTATCCGCAGATAGTCAGCGCTCAAGCTGCACCGGGATTTTCCGCGCCGATGGTGCTGGCGCTGCTACGCACCACCCGCAAAGAAGTCTCCGGACTCAAGCTCAACGAATTGCTCGACACGCGCCGGGTCAGGAGCAGTCTGCGCCTGTTTGTTCTTCTCTTCATTCCAGTGCTCGGGATGGTCCTTTTCAACCCTTCGTGGGTTGGCCAGACATTTAGCTTGTTGACCCGTCCCTTGGATCACATGCCGCCGTCTGAAACAGCCCTAGAAGTCAATCCTCAAGGCGTACGCGTCGCGCGCGGCGTGCCGGTGACCATTGAGGCAACAGCTTCGGGAGTGATTCCGAAATCTCTGGATCTCATCACCTGGGCCGGCAGCAATGATCGCGGCGAGCTTGTTGGTGAGGAAAAAATGGCGATGGAGAGTCTTGGAGAAGGTAAGTTCCGGGTCAAGTTGGCTCGTTTGGAGAGAACTGTGAGCTATCGCGCCGTGAGCGGCGCGTTTTCTTCGCCGGTTTACTCCGCCGAAGCGATCGATCCGCCGGAGATCGGCAACGTGCAGCTGACTTTGTATCCGCCGGCGTACACCGGGCTCGGCGCAACCTCCTCGACCAGCGGCAACGTCGAAGGACTCAAGGGGTCTAACCTGAGGATTGCTGCGACTACCACGAAGGACGTCGTCAAAGCGGAAATCGTTCTTGCTGATGGCAAGCAAGTTCCGCTCAAGATCGAGGGACGCAAGCTGCAAGGTAATCTGGTCCTCTTTCAGTCACAGCAGTATCAAATCCTGGTGGAGGATCGTTATGGCTTTCGGAATTCGCCGATATCTTATGATCTGAAGGTTAAACCCGATGGTTTTCCCACCATCGACCTGCTCCGCCCCACTGAAGACTTGGAGATCAATGGCGACGAAATCCTGACGCTTGAATACAGCGCCCGTGACGATTTCGGTCTTGCTGAAGTGACGCTATCGGTCAAAGTCGGAGAGCGCCAAGAGAAGATTCGACTGCAGAAAGATGACGCCCGAAGGATAATCCTGCGTGACCAATACCGGTGGGACCTCGGCCGGCTGGCATTGCGCGAGGGAGAGGACGCGTTGGTCAATCTTGAGGTCACCGACAATGACACTGTTACCGGACCAAAGCTGGGCTCGTCGCGCGCGATCAGGCTGCGGCTTAAGAATATCAAAGGCGAGCATCAGCAGGTTGCCGAAATGGTCCGGGAACTTAACAATCGAATGGTGGACCTGCTCGGTGATCACTTGGAAAAGCCGATGCCCGAAGAAAACAAAGCCGATCGCGGCTCCGACATGAACCAAAAATTCGAGCAGAATCTGGCCGAAGCATTGAAGCAAACCGAAGAAGTAATGCGCAGAACCGAAAAGGACCGGCTTTCCGACTACGCCACCTGGTCCGATCTCGAAGCATTGAAGCGAAACCTGCAGTTCACCAAGGAAGAATTGCTCAAGAAACAAGAGCAGGCTCAGTCTGCTGAGGAAAACTTGAGAGCCCGCGATGAGATATCGTCCGAACTGGAGCGCATGTCGCTGCTTTCGGAAGACATCAGCAAACGGCTCAAGGCGCAGGAGATGGCCTCGACAGCGCAGGACCTGGCGCGCAGTCAAGAGCGCCTCATGGATTCTTTGGAAAAACTTCAGAGCGGCGATAAGAACCTGGATACGATTCTCAAGCAGCTTTCCGAGCTCACCAAGTCACTGGCCGCGCTGCAGCAAGCCATGTCGCAGATGGCGCAGCAGCTGCCGGATGATTTCATGAACATGGAAAATATGCGCAGCTTAGGCTTCAACGAAATGTTTTCGGCGCTCGACGAAATCCGCAAAAAGCTCATGCAAGGCGACATCGAGGGAGCGCGCCAGCTCGCTCGGGAATTGTTCAACCAGATGGCGCAAATGGTAGCCTCCTTGCAGAATTCTCAACGCTCGGCGATGGCTTCGAGCATGGGGCGTATGCAAGGCGAGATGTCGCGCTCGACCAACGAACTGCAGCAGATCGCGCGCGAACAACAGGAAATACTTTTGAATACGGAAGATATCAATAAATCGGCGTTAAACGAGCATGATAATGCTTTGAAGGACAAACTGGATCGATTTTTGGAAAACGCCAGGAACGAATTAGGAAAATTGACCGAGCTATTTCCAGATCGCGAGGGACCGGACGATCCCGAAGCCGCCGCCAAGCTCGATGACGCGACGATGAATCAACTTCTTAAAAACCTGATCGCAAAGCTCCTGAGCAAGGACTTTCCAGGCTATGGTGAAGGCGACGGGCTGGCCCGTAAGGAGCTGGCAAAAAAGCGCGATCCATCACAGGCGGAGAGAGCGCGGCGCGCTGAAAGTACCTTGGACAAACTGAAGTCCGAGCTAAACAGTTTGATGGGCCAACCGATGCAGGCGCTCAAGGAATCCGATCAAAAGCAATTGCGCGATCTCGCCAATCGTCAAGGAGTTTTGCGCGAACGCACGGAATCTTTGCACGAGAAGCTTGAGTCACTTTTTCAACTCTTCCCGTCCCTCGATCCAAAAATCGTCCAGAATATCGGCGAAGCCGGGAAATCCATGAACAATGCCAACGACCGTCTCGGCCAGCTTGATTCCCATGGCGCGGTTCCGCCTGAACGTGATGCGCTGGACCGGCTTTCGCAATCGCAACAACAGATGCAATCGGCAATGCAACAAATGGCTCAGCGCGGCCAACTCGGCACCATGCCGATGACTCGCTTATTCCGGCAAGGCCGCTTCATGCCGGGAGGCATGCTGACGCCGCTGCCGGGCATGCCGCAGTTTCCGGAGTTTGAAGTTGACAGCGGTTTTACCGGACTGGATACCGAGAAGTTTCGTCTTCCCGGAAAGGAAGAATACAAAGCTCCGCGTAATTTTCGGGAAGAAATTCTGGAATCTCTCAAACAGGGCGTTCCCCCTCAGCTAAAGGATCAGATCGAACGCTATTTCAAAAATCTCTCCGAGTAATGGCCCCTTTAAAACATCGACCCGTATTATCAGCGATCGTTATTATGCTCGGTTTAACGGCGCAGCTGCTCGCCGCCGAGGTCGAGGACAAATTCAAGGACGGCCAAGAGCTCCTCGACGCCTGGCGCATTAGCCAAGCCGAAGAACTCGCCGCGAAGTCAGTACGTGACAACCCTAAGTCCGCCGATGCGCTGGGTTTCGATGCCCGGGTAAAATTTTACCAAGGGCGGTATCAGGAGGCTTTGGTGTCCATCGACCGGGCATTGGCCATTGATTCCAAAGAAAAACAGCGCCAAGGATTGAAGCTGCTAACCCAGTTCACCGTCGACGTGATCAAAACGCTCAAGCGTTACGAGAGCGCCCATTTCGTGCTTTACCTCGATGAAAAACGCGACGGAATATTAGCAACGCATGCCCTTGATGCTTTGGAAAAGAGCTACCAGGCGGTAGGCGCGGAACTAGGTTACTACCCCAAAGATAAAGTCCGCGTCGAGGTCGCGCCCGATGCTCCGAGCTTCAACGCCATCTCAACTCTCTCGTTGCGCGACATCGAGGAAACGGGCGCGGTGGGCATCTGTAAGTTCAATAAGCTCATGATCATCTCGCCGCGCGCGCTAAGTCTCGGCTATCGTTGGGTCGATTCCTTAAGCCATGAGTACCTCCATTATGCGATCGTCGGCCTCACCAACAATCAGGCTCCGATTTGGCTGCACGAGGGAATGGCGCGCTTTTACGAAACCCGCTGGCGCAAACCGGTGCCGCCCAAAGACGCAGCCGAGGACTACCTGACGCCGGCCAATCAAACCTTGCTGGTGCAAGCTCTGGAAAAGAACCAATTCGTCGGTTTCAAGAAGATGGAACCCTCGCTGATCCATTTGGAGACACCCGAGCAAGTTCAACTGGCTTATGCCGAGGCCGCATCGGCGATCGACTACATCAACCAAAGCAAGGGCAAGGCCGGCGTACGCGAGCTCTTGGCGACACTCAATGAAACATCGACACCCGAAGCGATTTCGAAGGTGTTGGGCCTGTCTTTCGATGATTTCGAATCGCAGTGGAAAAATTTCCTCAAGCAAAAGGGGCTTAAGGAAATCGAAGGCACCCGCGTGCGCAGGCTGAAAGTTAAAAAAGATCAGAACGAAGATCAAGAAATCGTCGAGCTCAAGGAGATCCAATCAGCGGTCGCGCGTAACCGGACTCATCTTGGCGACCAACTATCCAATAAGGGACGAACCGTAGCGGCGGCCAACGAATACCAGCGCGCCTTGGAGGCAAGCCCGCACTCTCCGATTATTCTTAACAAGCTCGGACGGGTTTTGATCCAGATGAATCGCTTCCCCGAGGCGCTGAATCCCTTGAAGAAAGCGCTTGATTTGGATCCGGACAACGGCGGCACCTACGTTCAACTCGGCCGCATTTACCACGCGACCAAAAAATTTCAAGAGAGTAAGGCTGCGCTCGAAGAGGCAATTCAAATCAACCCTTTCAATCCGGTTATTTTTAAGCTACTGACCGAAGTCTACGCATCCTTGGGCGAGAAGGAAAAAGCGCAGCAGGCAAAGGCTTCGCTCGACAAGTTACTCGGCGCGAGCTGAAAGGGACCTCGATGGACGCGGCTAAAATTCATCAACATGAAATTGCCGAGATCGAAGAATTCGCTGCTAAACGCGACACGATGCTCGGCGAAATTCGCAAGGTCATCATCGGTCAAGATAGAGTCATTGAAGAGGTTTTAATCGCGCTGTTCGCCCGCGGGCACTGCCTGTTGGTCGGGGTTCCGGGTCTAGCCAAGACGCTGTTGATCAGCACCTTGGCGGAGATCCTGGATCTCGATTTCAACCGGATTCAGTTTACGCCCGACTTAATGCCCTCGGACATCACCGGGACCGATATTCTACAAGAAGATCCATCGACCGGCAGGCGGCAGTTCCAATTTCTCAAAGGGCCGATATTCACGAACATTTTACTGGCGGATGAGATTAACCGCACTCCGCCCAAGACTCAAGCCGCGCTATTGCAGTCCATGCAGGAATATAAAGTCACCGCCGGAGGCACAACCTTTCCGCTGGATCTGCCGTTTTTTGTCTTGGCAACTCAGAACCCCATCGAACAGGAAGGCACCTATCCGTTGCCCGAAGCGCAACTCGACCGGTTTATGCTGAATATCGAAATAGGTTATCCCGAATTCGAAGACGAAGTGCAGATCGTTCTGCAAACGACTTCCAACGAAAAACCGTCGCCGCGCAAGGTTATGCAAGGCGCTGCGATCCTGCGCTATCAGGAACTCGTCAGGCGCGTTCCGGTCTCGCCGTTTGTGGTCTCTTACGCCGTGGCGCTATCGCAAAGCTCACGGCCGCAAGCTGGCGACGCACCGCAGTTCGTCAGAGACTATGTGGAGTGGGGCGCTGGACCGAGAGCTTCGCAGTATCTGATCCTTGGCGCCAAGGCGCGCACCATTCTCCAAGGTCGCTACGCCGTGTCCATAGAAGACATTCAAGCGCTCGCGCCTTCGGTTCTACGCCATCGAGTCGTGCCAAACTACAAGGCTCAAGGCGAAGGATTGTCGTCCGTAGATATCATCCAGCGTCTCCTTAGCGAAGTGAAACCGCCCAAGGACGGGAAAACGGCGCTGTGAAGACATGGCAGAAAGTGTCGTTCGCCTCGTCGAGCGACAACCGTTCTACCAGTGAATTGATCAACAAGCGTTTTAAACGATCTGCTTGTAACCGTTCTCTGTCGGTTTGCGGGAAAGGGATAATAGGAAGACCAAATCACCCGGCGCCTGCGAACATCCTTATGCGCTCTCGCGAGTTCTCAGTTAACGTTCTGATTGCACAATCTGGCCGTCCTCTGGTACCAGCTCACCAGAAGCAACCGATTAGAATGTCTTTCCAGCCTCGCCCGTGTAGAAGACCCTATCCGAAGGCGCGATCAGCGAAATCTCGCTAAACCGGGCTGCTCGCGAGCCGATCATACTGAACGATTCCTCCGCGCGTTCAAATGATTGGTAGCACTGGCTGGGTCTCGATCTTAGTTGATGGGAAGCGTTACGACCGAATGAGAGCAGCGCCTGATTGAGTTACTTTCCGCTCTTCGGATGCGCGCGGCGCTCGAGCGCGGCGCGATCCCATTCTGCTAGATTGGCGGCTGCTTCATAGGTGGTCTGCAGAAACTCGAGTAACATCTCGTCAGGCGATTCCGACTCACGGACGCGGTCGTATGGCAAAACGAATTCGCTGAGATCGTCACTGTAAAAGGCCCCTTGGGGATTCACAGCCGCTTTAGAAAAGCCGGCGGGCTCCGGATAGGCGTAGGAATAAAATGCAGCATACGGCACGGGTCCTGAGCCCGGCCAGAAACCGCAGCTACTAACTTCGTGCGAGTAGGCTTCTTGGGTCACCCAGTCGGGGAGGTTCGGAACGCCGCCTGGGTGTTGAGGAGCTTTTCGGCCCGAAAATCGTGTGACTGCCAGATCGGCAGCGCCCCAAAAGAAGTGCACTGGACTGCATTTGCCAACGAATTGCGAGCGAAAAATTTTTAACACACGATCTGCTTGTTGGAGAATGCGCCAGAAACGGCCGGCGTAATCGGCATCGTACGGTCGCCAACAAACATCCTGATCGAAGGGTATCGGTTCGGCAATCTCATTGGGTCTTCGATGGATGCGCACGTTGATATCGAGCTTGTGCATCTCTTCCATAAGGTGCCCATAGAAAGAGGCAACCGATTGGGGCTCAAGCGCTAGCGCAGCAGTGCAGCCATCGCTAGAGCGCAGCCTAAGCTGATGCTCGAGGAAATTGAAGTCGATCTGAAAGCTTCTGGTCCCGTACGGTATCGGAGAAGTCGTCAGCCCCGTGGCTGTCACATACAAAGTCGTATGCCATGAATGGTTCACCCAAGGACTCAGTGAGAGGCGGATCTTGCCGACGATTTGCGTCCATAAGTGTAATGCTGCGTAGGTCTCACGCCATGCATCGAGAGACAAACTCGGCCATGCCTCTGAACGGTCATCAAGGGAGGCGTTCATAGCTTCTCAACGTCATTTGCGTTCCACTCTTCGTGTGCCGGGATCCATTTGTCGGAGATGTCCTCTCTCCGGGATCATAGCAAAACTCTACTCGTCGGTACCAGATCCACTGCTCGGCCGGCATTCGGCCTCTACGCATGCCCCTAGCCGGTCTTAGTCCGATGGCGGCGCGAAGCTCGACCCGGTCTAACATGACCACTCAGCACCAGCTACCCAGTGTGCATACCCCCATCTACGCAGCGCCGCGGTTATGAAGATTGCAGAACAACGTCGGTTGCCATCTCACTTCCTACGTCGCCCGTCGTCTCGACTGCGAGCAGCTTGAGTTCTATGTAAACCTATCAAACGCGAGCGGGGATTTGAGGGCTACACACAAGTCTGCTGAGATGAAAAGCGGCAAAAAACCGAAGTCCGATCGAGTTCAAACTCATCACACTCCGCTGAGCTTCATCCACTGCCAAACTTTAAGTGGAAGCTTCCTGAGCGTTCCTGCGCCGGGGGGCGCTTGCTTTTCTCGCCGTCTTGCCGCTTTTCTTCTTCGCTTTCTTGTCTTTGCCGCTCGTCTTTTCGGCCGCTTCGTCGGCGCTTGCAACCAGCTCTATCAAGGACACCGGCGCCGCATCGCCATGCCGCCGGCCAATTTTAATGATTCGAGTATAACCTCCGGGGCGATTCTGGAACCGGGTGGCGATTGTCTCGAACAGCTTACGGACCACCGTCTTATCCTGAATGATGGCGAGCGCTTGGCGCCTGGCATGGAGAGTACCCTCTTTGCCAAGCGTAATCACACGGTCCACCCAGCGTCTGAGCTCTTTGGCCTTGGGATCGGTGGTTTGTATCTTCTCTTCACGCAACAGAGAAGTCACCATATTGCGCATCATTGCCCAGCGGTGGCTCGAATTGCGGCTGAGCTTTCTTCCTGAATTAAGATGTCGCATAACTATGCGGTCTCTTTCTCGTCGGCACGGCGTCTGCTCTCGATCTCCTCACGAGGTGGAAAATGGTCGATTTTCATTCCCAATTCGAGGCCCATCTCGCGCAGGATCTCTTTGATCTCATTGAGCGACTTGTGACCAAAATTCTTGGTTTTGAGCATCTCCTGCTCAGACTTCTGTACCAATTCTCCGATGTATTTGATATCGGCGTTCTGTAAACAGTTTTGCGAGCGCACGGAAAATTCGAGCTCATCAACGCTGCGAAAGAGGTTATCGTTGAGCGGGATCGATGGCCGGTCATCACGCCGTTCTTGCTGCGGCTCATCTTGAAAGTTAACGAAAATACTCAACTGATCCTGCAGGATCTTTGCGGCATACGCCACTGCATCATCGGGCTTGACGCTGCCGTCGGTTACCACTTCAAAGACGACTCGGTCATAATCCGTGTGCTGCCCAAGGCGGGCATTCGTAACAGTAAAATTTACCTTCTGAACCGGCGAAAAAATCGCGTCGATGAACACCGTGTCTACCGGCGCTCCCTCTTCTCTGTTCCGTTCCGCCGGAACATAGCCCCGCCCCAGCTTCGCGATCAACTCCATATCGAGCTTAGCGTCTCTGGAAAGCGTGGCGATTTTTTGTTCCGGGTTGAGAATTTCGACATTGGCAGATCCGGTTATGTCCTTAGCCAACACAGTAGCCGGACCCTTGGCTTCGACTTTCAACGTGTGTTGCTCGCCATCATTGAGTCGCAACCTGACTTCCTTGAGATTCAAAATGATGTCGGTGACGTCTTCCGTGACTCCGGGAATCGTCGAGAACTCATGAAGAATTCCTTTCATCCGGACGGCGACGATCGAAGCGCCCATCAAGGATGATAACAGAATTCTTCGTAGCGAATTGCCAATGGTCTGGCCAAAACCGCGTTCGAAGGGCTCTGCATAAAACTTCCCATAAGTTGAAGTTAAAGTCTTTTCGTCCACCTCCAACTGCTTTGGTTTAATCAAATCTGTCCAATGCCTATACATAGTAGACATAGTTTCTCCCCTGCATTCAGAAGCTTACTTCGAATACAATTCGACGATCAGCTTCTCGTTAATCGGCATGGTAATATCGCTGCGGGTGGGAAGAATCCTGATTCTTCCACTGCAATTGTCTCGGTCTAGTTCCGCCCAATCCGGCACGCCTCGTCGCTGCACGCCTTCAATGGCTGTTAGAATGCGAGCCATCTGACGGCTTTGCTCCTTGACCGAGATCACGTCGCCCACTCGAACCTGGTAAGATGGGATATTCAGCCGCTTGCCGTTGACCAGTATATGTCCATGCCGTACCAGCAGCCTGGCTTCCGCTCTAGAACTGGCAAATCCCAAACGATACGTGACATTGTCTAAGCGGCGCTCTAAAAACACCAACAACGTCTCACCTGTAATACCTTTGATTCGGCTAGCCTGATCAAAGGTCCTGCGGAACTGACTTTCCATGAGACGATAGATGCGCTTAACCTTCTGCTTCTCGCGCAGCTGAATACTATACTCCGAAAATTTGGGTCTGCCTTGACCGTGTTCCCCCGGCGGATAGTTGCGTCGTTCGATAGCGCATTTATCGGTGTAACAGCGCTCACCTTTCAGAAATAACTTTAGGTTCTCGCGCCTACACAACCGGCAAACAGATTCTGTGTATCTAGCCAATCCTTCCTCCTATTTTCGTTATCAAACGCGTCTGCGTTTCGGCGGGCGGCAACCATTATGGGGAATCGGAGTTACGTCCTTGATCAAGCTGATGTTGATGCCAGCCGATTGCAATGCCCGTAGAGCGGATTCGCGTCCCGCTCCGGGACCCCGCACAAAAATTTGAACCGTCCGCAAGCCGTGGTCCATGGCTTTTTTGGCGGCGTTGTCGGCCGCTTGTTGCGCCGCAAACGGAGTGCCTTTGCGGGAGCCCTTAAAGCCCATGCTGCCGGCGCTCGACCACGAAATAACATTGCCTTGATAGTCCGTGATCGTGACAATCGTATTGTTGAATGTCGAATGGATGTGAACAACGCCTTCGGAAATGTTCTTGCGCCCGCGCTTCTTGCGCGCAGCGCGGTCGGCGCCCTTTTGGTCCTCTGGGGTCTCGGTCTTTTTGCCCTGTTTTTCGTCCGCGGTATCTTCGACTTTCGCCATTTGATTACTCCTACAATTTACTAACCTTTTGACGGAGCGGTTTTCTTACCGGCGACAGTCTTTCGCGGACCTTTTCTGGTTCGCGCGTTGGTATGGGTTCTCTGGCCATGCACCGGAAGATTTCTACGATGTCGATGGCCCCGGTAAGAGCCCATTTCAATATGGCGCCTGAGGTTCGCCGACACATCCCGTCGCAGATCGCCTTCAACTTTGTAATTCTGATCTATCAACTGACGAATCTTAACCACATCATCATCGGCAAGATCGTCACTTTTTAAATCGAGCGAGATTCCGGCCTGGTTTAATATCTCTCGAGATAAATTGCGCCCGATCCCATAGATGTAGGTAAGCGCGACTTCCATCCGTTTGTTTCTTGGGAGATCGACCCCCGCTAAACGCGCCATAATTTCTCCAATCAAATCCTTAAAAACTAGCCTTGCCTCTGCTTGTGTTTGCTATTCTCACATAGAACGCGGACAACGCCCTTGCGCCGAATGACTTTACATTTGTTACAAATCTTTTTAACCGAAGCTCTGACCTTCACGATAGCTCCTGTTCTAACGCTCGCGATAGATGATTCTTCCACGCGCCAAATCATAGGGCGACAATTCGATTTTCACCTTGTCACCAGGAAGAATCTTGATGTAATGCATTCGCATCTTACCGGATATGTGGGCCAAGACCCTATGCCCGTTTTCCAACTGGACCCGAAACATGGCGTTGGGTAAGGTTTCCAAGACGGTTCCCATCACTTCGATGGCATCTTCTTTTGGCATAAACTATCGCCTAGCTGCTAATCACCTCAGACTATAGCTGGCTCAGAATATAGGGACCGTCTTTGGTGACGGCGACCGAATGTTCGAAATGGGCCGCTAAGCTACCGTCTTTGGTGACCGCAGTCCAGCCGTCGGCTTTAATTTCGACTTCAGGTCCGCCAATGTTTACCATAGGTTCAATGGCCAGAACCATTCCTTCTTTAAACCGCAATCCGCGATCAGGTTCACCGTAATTTGGCACCGGCGGCTCTTCATGCAGCCGTTTTCCGATGCCGTGCCCAACGAATGCTCGAACTACTGAATAGCCTGCCCCCTCGGCCGTCATTTGGACTGCGGCACCAAGATCGCCCAGCCTCTTGCCTTCATATAATTGGTTGATGCCCTCGTACAATGACTTTTCGGTGATCTCCATCAGGCGCCTGGCTTCCTCGCTGACTTTTCCGACGCCGACAGTTATCGCAGAGTCGCCATAAAAACCCTCGTAAATGACACCGTAGTCGAGGCCGACGATGTCTCCTTCCTTAAGCGTACGATTCGACGGTATCCCATGAACTATTTCTTCGTTTATCGATGCGCACAGGCAACGAGGAAAGACCCGTCCGCCGACGGAATAACCCTTGAAGGCCGGGATGGCGTTTTTTTTCAAAGTCGATTCTTCCGCGATTCTATCCAGATCGAGTGTTGTCACTCCCGGGGCGATCTTTGCCTTCAGCTCCTGTAAGACTTCGGCTACAATCAGATTCGCTCTTCTCATAATCTCGATTTCTCGAGCTGATTTGAGCGAAATCAATTGGCCGGCCTCGCAAGTGCGTCGATAATTCGCTTCTGAATATCTTCCACTTTCCCGACACCATCAATTTTCCGCAAATTACCGCGCTGCCCGTAGTAATTAACCAGAGGCGCAGTCTGGGTTTCGTATACCCGCAGGCGAGTCGTGATGGTCTCTTCGCGATCATCATCTCGTTGCTGCAAACGACCATTACAACGGTCGCAGGTCTCGTCATTGCGGGGTGGATCAAAGTTCATATGGTAAAGAGCGCCGCAGTCTCGGCAATTTCGCCGTCCCGCTAGGCGCTGAACTATAATCTGCTGGGGTACTTGAATGGACAATACCCGATCCAATGGCAGTGCCATTGCCTTCAAGATCTCTTCAAGGCTTTCAGCCTGCGGCAGGGTTCTGGGAAAGCCATCGAGAACAAATCCTTGGGCGCAGTCTCTTTGTTTTAGCCGTTCACCAACTAAGCGGACTATAACATCATCGGGAACTAGCTCGCCGCGATTGAGATAGCTCTCGGCTTCCGCGCCAAGCGGCGTTTTGTCGGCCACAGCTTTTCTTAGGATGTCGCCTGTAGATATTTGACAGGCCTCGAATCGCTCGCGCAAGAGCTTCGCCTGGGTCCCTTTTCCTGCGCCCGGCGGGCCTAGCAAAACGACACGTACACTGGCCAAGCCTTAGCCCCTTCTTCCCCGCAGTCGTCCTCGCTTCATAAATCCCTCATAGTTGCGGGTAATCAAGTGGCTCTCCATTTGCGCCACAGTATCAAGCGCCACGCCGACAACGATCAATAAGGCGGTCCCACCGAAGTAGAACGGGACGTTAAACTGGCTTACTAAGATCGTCGGCAGCAAGGCTACAATACACAGGTAGATTGCCCCGCTCAGAGTGATTCGAGAAAGCACCCTTTCGATATAGTCGGCGGTCTTCTGGCCGGGTCGAATTCCCGGAATATAGCCACCGAATTTCTTCATATTTTCCGCGACATCGGTTGGATTGAACACAACCGCAGTATAGAAAAATGCAAAGAAAATGATCAGCAGTGCGAAAACCAAATCGTGCAACCACTGTCCCGGGCTAAGATAGGTCGCTGCAGCTTGAACCCAGGGATACTGGGCAAATTGCGCCATAGTTGCTGGAAAGATCAGTATTGAAGAAGCAAAAATGACCGGAATAACGTTGGCCGTGTTCACCTTCAACGGTAGATGAGAACTCTGGCCACCATACATTTTTCGGCCGACAACCCGCTTCGCATACTGAACCGGAATACGCCGCTGTCCCCGCTCGACAAAGATAATTGCGCCGACAACGGCTACGATCAAAACCAGCATGAAGAGCGCCACTAAGACGTTCAACTCACCTTCCCGGATAAACTGGAAGGTCGTCGTGATCGCAGAGGGAAGACGCGCAATAATGCCGGCAAAGATAATCAGCGATATGCCATTACCCACGCCCCGCTCGGTGATTTGTTCCCCCAACCACATGATAAAAGCTGTTCCGGACGCGAGTGTAATCACTGTCATGATGTGAAAACTCAAATCGGCACGCAACACAATCGGCTGACCGCCGGTTTGCGTCCCGGCCAACCCCAAGCTGATCATAGTTCCTTGGATGACCGCGAGCACGATGGTCCCATAGCGGGTATATTGCGTGATTTTGCGCCGCCCTGCTTCACCCTCTTTTGACAATCGTTCGAGGTAAGGAAAAACCACCGTCAACAATTGAAGGATAATAGACGCGCTAATGTAGGGCATAATGCCGAGCGAAAATACCGAAAATTGTTCAAGCGCGCCGCCGGAAAAAAGATTGAATAATCCGAAAATCGTGCCTTTATACTGTTCAAAGAACGCCGCTAAGGCTTGGCGGTCGATTCCCGGCGTCGGCACATGGACGCCAAGACGATAGACTGCGAGCATCGCCAGCGTAAACAACAAACGTTTGCGCAACTCTGGTATGCGCGAGGCGTTTTGAAAACCGCTAAGCATGAGTTGTTATCAGTTCGGCCCTTCCGCCGGCTGCTTCGATTTTTTCCTTGGCCTTGGCCGAGAAGCTATGCGCTCTGATCGTCAAACTTTTCGTAAGCGCACCGTCGCCGAGGATCTTAATCCGGCGATTCTTCCCATGCACCAGTCCTCTTGCTGACAGTAGCTCCGGATTGATCTCGCTGTCCGCTGATAATGCTTCCAACTGATCCAGATTTACGATCGCCACCTCGACTTTGAAGGGATTGTTAAATCCTCGTTTCGGCAGACGCCTTTGTAGTGGCATCTGGCCGCCTTCAAACCCTGGACGAGTTCCACCGCCGGCACGGGCGCGTTGGCCTTTGTGGCCCCGACAAGCGGTTTTTCCATGACCGGAACCGTCGCCTCGCCCCACACGTTTTTGCTTTTTTGTCGAGCCGGGAGCCGGCCTTAGATCATCAAGTTTCATCTTAACGGATCTCCGCCAATGTTTTTCCGCGCCGTTCAGCAATCTCCTCCGGCGCTCTTAAATCGCGCAAAGCTTCGACAGTAGCTTTAACCATATTGTGCGGATTGTTGGAACCTAAGCACTTAGTCAGCACATTCTGAATTCCGGCCGCTTCAACCACGGCGCGAACTCCACCGCCGGCAATGACGCCGGTACCATCAGAAGCGGGTTTGAGGATAACGTACCCGGCACCGAATCTTCCGGTCACCTCGAAGGGGATAGTGCCTGACATCACTGGAACCCTGATCAGATTCTTTTTTGCTTGTTCCAAGCCTTTGCGAATTGCTTCCGGCACTTCGTTGGCCTTGCCCATTCCGCAGCCGACCACAGAGCGATTGTCGCCAACTACGATCAGCGCGCTAAAGCTGAACCGCCGGCCACCTTTAACCACCTTGGCGACACGGCTAATGTGAACAACCTTTTCCTTGAGTTCTAATCCATGCGGATCAATGCGTTCCAAAGACACCTCACCTGTGCAGGCTGCGCTAAAATTCTAAACCACCTTCGCGCGCTCCATCAGCCACGGCTTTGACGCGCCCGTGGAAGAGAAACCCATTACGATCAAAGACAACACGATTGATGTTCTTTTCTTTACAAACTTTCGCCAAATTCAAACCGACTCGCTTAGCGGCTTCCACACCCTTCATGCTCTTGATTTCATCTGGCAAGCCGGCGGAAAGCGTCGAAGCGGATGCTAAAGTCACTCCCTTGGCATCCGATATCACTTGAGCGTAGATGTGCCTACTGCTTTTATAGACACAGACACGCGGGCGAGCATCGGTGCCCAAAACTTTTTTTCGGACGCGCTGTTGTCGCCGTATCCGCCCAATATTCTTTCGCTTGGTTGCCATCTCTGTAAACCTCGGGAGCTATTTGCCAGCCGAACCCACTGCCTTACCGGCCTTACGCTTGATAACCTCTTCGCGATACTTAATCCCCTTCCCTTTGTAAGGCTCAGGCTCTCGAAGACTTCTGATCTTTGCCGCAGTCTCCCCTATCAACTGTCGATCAGCACCGGTTAAAGTGATGATAACCTGCCGTTCGATCGTAGCTGTGACGCCTGGTGGCAACGGAAAAACCACTGGATGAGAGTACCCCAGCGTCATATGAATCTCTTGGCCTTTAACCTCGGCGCGATAACCGACGCCATTAATATCGAGTATGCGATTAAATCCCTTGCTGACACCTTCGGCCATATTGGCGATCAATTTTCGGGTGAGACCGTGCAGTGCTCTGATTCTCCGCACTTCTTCACCGCGTTCCACATGAACAACCGTCCCATCAACTTTGACCGAAATCCCCGACGGAATCGCCGCCGTGAGCTTTCCCTTCGGTCCTTCCAGCCGAACGGCATCTCCATCTACTGCGATTTTAACGCCTGAAGGCACGGTGATAGGTAATTTTCCGATGCGTGACACGTTTACCTCTTACAGGCTACCAAACCGAACAGAGAACCTCGCCGCCGACATTGGCGCGTTGGGCTTCTCGGTCGACTAAAATTCCTTTAGAAGTCGAGAGTACGTTGATGCCCAGCCCCTTGCGAATCGGGGTTAACTGTTGTGCGCCAACGTACACCTTCAAGCTTGGGCGACTTACTCGCTTTAATCCTAATATGATCGGCCGATTATCTCGATCGAACTTCAATTGAATGATTAGCTCTTCACCGGCGCCTTCGGCCGCCTTAACTTTCTTGTATTCCTTTACGTAACCCTCTTCAACGAACACCTTTGCGATATTTTCTTTGACCCGCGACCAAGGCACGGCCACCCTTTGATGGCGCGCTCTCGAGGCGTTGCGGATTCGTGTCAGCATGTCTGCGATTGGATCGGTCATTCCCATATTGCTCTCCGTCCTACCAGCTGGCCTTAATCAGGCCGGGAATGTGGCCCTTGCGGGCGTGATCTCTGAGACAAAGTCGGCACATGCGAAAGCGGCGGTAAAACGCCCGAGATCGTCCGCAAAGCGGGCAACGATTATACTCTCGGACTTTAAACTTATTTGGTCTTTCCGCTTTGATTCTTAAACACTTCTTGGCCAATGGAGTCCCCCTACTCGTCAATCAACCGAACGGCATTCCTAACTGCTTGAGTAACGCCCTTCCCTCAGGATCGGTCTTTGCCGTCGTGGTTATTGTGACGGTCATCCCTCGGACCTTTTCAACTTTGTCAGGATTAATTTCGGGAAAAATGATCTGTTCTCTAAGACCCAACGAATAATTTCCCCGTCCGTCAAACGAGCGGTCGGAAACGCCTTTGAAGTCCCGCACTCTGGGTAGAGCCACGTGAATGAGGCGGTCGAGGAACTCATACATCCGATCTCGGCGCAACGTCACCATGCAACCGATCGGCACTCCTTCACGCAATTTGAAGTTTGCTATGGCCTTCTTCGCCCGTGTAATCACCGGCTTCTGACCCGCGATAGCGGTAATCTCCGCGACCGTAGAATCCAAG
>DASUVS010000011.1:0-4563 GCA_036378835.1 Binatia bacterium
CGGTTTGGGCGAGGCAGGAGAAGGCCGCAACATCACTCACCAGCAAAAGAAGCTCAACGAACGGGAGCTGCGCGAATTTCGCACGCGTTTCGATATCCCGCTGCCGGATGAAGAAGTTGTAGAAACCCCCTTCTATCGTCCGCCTCTGGATAGTTCTGAAACGCAGTACCTACTTGAACGAAGAAAACAGTTGCGCGGCTTTGTCCCGGAACGGAAAATCAGAGCCGCACCACTTAAGACACCCGAAGCGGGCGAGTACGGAGAGTTCCTCAAGGGCTCAGCAGAACACGCAATGTCGACAACCATGGCGACGGTAAGAATCCTTACAAAGCTCTTGCGCCATGAGGAGATTGGCAAGCGTATTGTGCCGATCATCCCCGATGAAGCTAGAACGTTCGGTATGGACTCCCTCTTCCGGCAAATCGGGATCTACTCACCGAAAGGCCAACTGTACGAGCCGGTCGATCGGGAGACCCTGCTCTATTATAACGAAGCCAAAGATGGGCAGATCCTTGAAGAAGGAATCACCGAAGCGGGCGCGATGTCGTCGTTTATTGCCGCCGGAACATCTTACGCGAATCTGGCGACCAACATGATCCCCTTTTACTTCTATTATTCGATGTTCGGTTTTCAACGGATTGGCGACTTAATTTGGGCGGCGGCCGACAGCAAGAGCAAGGGCTTTCTATTAGGCGCCACCGCAGGCCGCACGACGCTAAACGGTGAGGGCCTGCAACATCAAGACGGTCACAGCCACCTCTTAGCCAGCACGGTGCCAACACTTTTGACCTATGATGCGGCGTTTGCCTATGAAATCGCCGTGATCATTCGCGATGGTCTTAAACGCATGTATGCCGATGGCGAGGAATACTTCTATTATCTGACCCTATATAATGAGAGTTACCCGATGCCCGGGATGCCTGAAGGGGTGGAAGACGGTATTGTCAGGGGACTCTACCGTTTCAAAGCAGCCCCTAAAGGAAAGGCGCACAAGGCGCATCTATTCGGCAGTGGCCCATTGCTTCGTGAAGCTTTGCGCGCGCAGGAAATTCTCGCTGAACAATTCGACGTTTCAGCAGACGTATGGAGCGCCACTAGTTACAAGCTACTCAGGGGCGATGCGCTTCGCACCAAGCGCTGGAATATGCTCCATCCAACTGCAGCGCCCAAGAAGTCCTATTTGGAATCCCTACTACAAAACGAAGAGGGTGTTTTTATCGCCGTATCGGATTACCTGAAAATGGTCCCGGATCAGATAGCGCCGTGGGTACCGGGCGGCCTGACAACTCTCGGCACGGATGGTTTTGGACGCAGCGATACCCGAAGCAATTTGAGGCGGTTCTTCGAAGTCGACGCTGAACTTACCACGGTGGCCACCCTCTACGCTCTGTACCAAAAGGGCCTCTTGCCGGCTCAGTCCGTCGAGGCCGCGCTCAAAAAGCTTGAGATCGATCCTGAAAAATCGTTTCCGTTTTATCTTTAAGCCGAATAATTTACCAAACAAATATGGACGTCAAGCTTCCGCAACTCGCTGAGGGTGTCGAATCCGGAACTGTGGTTAACATTCTTGTGTCCGAAGGCCAGGCGATTAAGAAGGATCAGGCTTTCATGGAGCTGGAGACTCAGAAGGCGGTCGGCTCGATACCATCGCCCGGTAGCGGAACGGTTACCAAAGTTCACGTCAAAGAAGGGATGGAGGTTTCGGTTGGCCAAGTCCTGATTTCCATCGAGAGTGGTGTGAAGACAGCGGCCAGTGAAGCGACGAATGCAGCGCCGAGCACGTCTGTTAACCGGGGACAATCTAAGGCCGCACCGGCTGCAACGATGGATGCAGCTGCCGAACGTGCGCCGGGACATAAGTCGGCCGAAAGCTTTCAGTATCAGTCGAAGTCGGGATTAGCACCACCGGCGCCTCCCTCGGTTCGGAAGATCGCTCACGAACTTGGCATCGACCTGACGAGAGTTCGCGGCAGCGAAGCCGGCGGAAGAATCCGGATGGCCGACGTGCGCGCGTACATAAAAGAGCTCCAAGACCGCCATCAACCCGACATGCCCGGCCAGCCTGCTCCGGCCGCTCCGAAGGAGGTCATCGATTTTTCAAAGTGGGGTCCGGTTCACCGCGAGAAGTTATCTCCATTGCGACGAACTGTCAGCCGGCGGATGTTCGAGTCCTGGACAACCATTCCGAAGATCAATCAATTCGACGAGGCAGATGTCACCGCAACCCTTTCGCTTCGTGAGAAACATGGCTCGGCTTATGAAAGAAATGGGGTCCGCCTGACTTTGACTTCCTTCATTCTCTTGGCCCTGGCACGGGCGTTGAAAAAACATCCCATGGCGAACGCGAGTCTCGATGAAACAGCCGGAGAACTAATATTAAAGGACTATTGTCATATCGGCGTTGCGGTCGACACCGATGCCGGGTTAATTGTCCCCGTTCTACGAGATGTGGATAAGAAACCCTTGTTGCAGCTATCTCGCGAGCTTCAGGATTTAACGCGACGGACCCGCGAGCGAAAGGTTGGGCTAGAAGAACTGCAAGGCGGCACCTTTACCATTTCCAATCAAGGGAGTATCGGCGGAAGCCATTTCACACCAATTATCTACGCGCCCCAAGTTGCAATTCTCGGTGTGGGTCAGGGGCAGGAAAAGCCGATCGTCATAGACGGAAAAATAGCCGTAAGGAATATGCTGCCGTTGTGCTTGGCGTATGATCATCGCGTTCTCGACGGCGCCAATGCTGTGCGTTTCTTGAAAGATGTCATCGTTGCGCTGCAAACTTTCGATGAAGCGGACGTGATACTAAATTGAATTACTATGGAACCGATCAACACTGAGATCGTGGTTGTGGGTGCCGGGCCTGGCGGTTACACGGCAGCCTTCTATGCGGCAGATAACGGGAAAAAGGTCACCTTGGTCGAACAAAGCTCGCGTCTCGGCGGGATCTGTCTAAACGTTGGATGCATCCCGTCGAAGGCGTTGTTACATGCCACCGAAATTCTCCGGGAAGCCAAAGAGTCAGGCAATCGTGGCATCGGATTCGGCCCTGCGCAGGTTAATCTTGATCAACTGCGCAGTTGGAAAGATTCGATTTTGGATAAATTAGGGCAAGGAATAAAGGGATTGGCACAAAAGCGCGGCGTTCAAATACTCCACGGCCGCGGCCATTTCGAGGATTCACAGACTCTGAGGGTCGAAACATCCGAAGGCCAAAAGTTTATTCGTTATGAGAAAGCTATTATCGCTGTAGGTTCAAAGCCGGCGATGCCTTCGGCGTTCGATTTGGGCAACAAGCGCGTCATGACATCAACGGAGGCGTTGGAAATCCAAGATATTCCACACGACTTATTGGTGGTCGGGGGCGGTTACATCGGCATGGAATTAGGAACCGTTTATGCCGCGCTTGGCAGCAATGTTGTCGTGCTTGAGGCATTGCCATCTATTCTGACCGGCGTCGACCCCGATCTAGTTCGGCCGGTGACTCGAATCGCCCAAAAAGCGTTCAAAGAAATCCGCCTCAACACCAAGGTCTTGAAGATGGCCACCGCAGGAAAACAAATCAAAGTGACGACGCAAAAAGATAAGGAACAGCGCGAAGAACTCTATGATCGGGTCCTGGTTAGCGTCGGTCGCGCCCCCAACTACAGTGACCTTGGTCTTGAGAACACACAAGTAACCAAAGACGACAAAGGCTTCATTCAGTGCAATCCGCAACAACAAACAGATGATCCCAAGATCTACGCGATCGGCGATGTCAATGGCGGCGCATTACTGGCGCACCGCGCATCCAAAGAGGCCAAGATTGCGGTTGAGGCAATTCTCGGGCAAGCGAGCGCGTTCGATAACGTCATCATTCCCGCGGTCGTTTACACTAATCCTGAAGTTGCCTGGTGCGGCTTGACAGAGAACGAAGCCAGAGACAAGGGCATCGAAGTGAAAGTATCTAAATTTCCGTGGGGCGCTTCCGGCAGAGCGCTCACGCTTGATCGCCCGGACGGTCTCACCAAGCTGCTGATCGAGCCAGAAAGCGAAAGGCTTCTCGGCGTGGGCATTGTCGGAGTCGGCGCCGGTGAGTTGATCAGCGAAGGAGTGCTAGCCGTTGAAATGGGCGCAACCGCAAGGGATATCGCTGATTCGGTTCATCCGCACCCCACGCTTTCGGAGACCTTGATGGAGGCGGCGGAAGCCTTCTACGGCACCGCCACGCATACCATTTCGCGCCGAGATTAACTCAGTCGTCCCTCGTTTCGGATACCGCGAGAAGCATCACTCATGACCGGTCGGCCACCCCGGCTTTTTCTCATAGACGGCAGCTCTTATATTTATCGAGCTTTTTTCGCTTTACCCCCAGCGATTAACTCCGCAGGTTTTCCCACCAACGCGACGTATGGCTTCATCAGCTTCATGATGAAGCTCCTTAAGCGCCATCAGCCAAAGTACCTCGCAGTGGCTCTCGATGCCGGCCGAGAAACTTTTCGCAACCAGATGTTCGTCGAATATAAAGGTAATCGGCGGCAAGCTCCGGCCGATCTGGTTCTGCAACTTCCGGATATCCGCAGGGTG
>DASUVS010000012.1:0-5006 GCA_036378835.1 Binatia bacterium
GACACGTTTCGAACCGAGTGCAGCATTTTACTTTCTCTCGTCGTGAGTGTGTGAAACGCTGGAACGATTGGACGTTTGGAACAACCGACGTTGAACGTTTGAAACTTGAACTTTGAACGGCTGTTTACTATTGCGGCGCCGGAACATCTGAATCACGATACTGGAAGAGACGCTGAGTGTCGGCACACGCCGCTTCTACCATGCCGTTGGCGATATAGGCAACGCCGAATTGACACAAGCCGGTGCTTTGGTATCGTCATCAGCGCAAGAGTCATTTTTCAAGAAGGAAATCGCCATCATGAAGTTGATGAAACTATACGTCGCTATCATCGTCAGCTTGGTATGTTGCGCCGGCTTCGCCGCGCGCAGCGCCGCGCAAAGCGCGTTTCACGCCAAGGCGAAAGAAGAGGGACGGGTGCTCATCTATACTTCCCTGGCCGCCAGCGATAACAAACCGTTCCAGGCCGCGTTCGAACAGGCGTACCCGGGGATCAAGTTGGAGATCTATCGCGCTTCCGGCACGACGATTCTACAAAAAATTCTGACCGAAAGCCGCGCCGGAGCCCACCTCGCCGATGCGGTCCTGACGGAAGGCACCGTCTTGCACGCGTTGAAGGACAACAAATTACTCGTGCAATTCGACTCCCCCGAGCGTAAAGCGTTCGATGCCCGCTTCAAAGACAAAGAGGGATTCTGGACCGACGTCTACCCAACGGTGCATTCGATTCCCTATAACACCAAGCTCGTCGCCCGGAAGGATCTGCCAAGGCGTTACACCGATCTGTTGGACCCGAAATGGAAAGGGAAGCTCGCAGCCAATCGCAACAACTACATGGTGATCGCCGCCATGCTCGATTTATACGGTAAGGAGAAAGGTGAAGATTTTATCCGCAAGCTGGCGCAACAAGAGCCGCAGGTTCGCTCAGGGGGAACGCTCACAGCCACCCTGGTCGGCGCCGGAGAAATGCCGCTGGCGTTCATGGTCTACGCCAACAATGTCGAAAACGTCAAGGAATCGGGCAGCCCCGTTGATTGGGTACGAGTCGAAGAGCCGCTTTATGCCGAATCCCATCCCATCGCCATCATGGCCAAAGCGCCACACCCCAACGCGGCCCGGCTGCTCGCGGAATTCGCCATTTCCAAAAACGGGCAGCAGCTGATCAGCAATCTCGGGAAAGTCCCGGGACGAAGCGACGTCCAGCCCAAGATCGGTGTCGATCGCGCAAAATTGCGCATGATTTCGCCCGAAGACGAGGCGAAAACCGCCCACTATCAAAAATGGTTCGATGATTTGTTTGGCAAAGGTAGTTGATGGACGCGCCCGCTTGGGCTTTTGAACCGAAGGGAATGATAAAGGGCCGCGTTGTAATTTGATCGGACCAAGCTGTGTTGTTAAATCATCGATACTTTCGTTCATGAAGAGCTTTGCCCAGCTTAGCGTTTTAATTTTCTCAGTGAAGTCAAAGCCGTAAGCTTCATGCGATTCGCGCATGACGTAGCTCCCCTCACTCCGATCAAATCGCGCCGCATATTTTGATTCTAAGCTGTCGCTTACCTGTCAACAAATCCCAGGCTCTCAATGTGATCGCGTCGAGTCGTCAACCCGTTCTCCAACCGTTTGCTCGTTCCACTCCCGATGTTCTCTTTGAAAATCTTGCAGATTTACCAAGCCGCCCAATTCGCACAGGTTTCGCAAATCAACTATCGGGTAACGCTTGGCCTGATCTCGGATTTCAAAAAGCCACTCTCCTCGCACTAACCAAGTTGACTTACAGCGACGCGCACGACGTTCCGATCGATAGAGACCAGACGCGATGCAAGTGCTCGTCGGCTGCAACGGCGGGCGTGATAACACTCTTTTCAGAAAGACCCATTTTTCGCACTAAGCTGCTTGTAGTCCAAAGCCGACCTGAACCCCACCTATGCTTTATTAACTCAATTATGTTTCGTTAGCGCCACATCAGCGACGCACGACTGCTGCCAGCTTCAACAAACAGATTGACTGATTGTTTCGACGGACGTATACCAAGCCCATTCGGCGATTGCCTCGAGTCAACTGTCTCCGTTCTGCGCGATAACGTCTGAAAAGGAAAAACATATGAAGCTCTGCCGGACGGTTCTCCGCCTCACCCTATCCTGGGCTTTGTGCTCCCTCTTCGGACTTACTGTACCAGTCAAAAGCCACTCACAAGATATCGTCGAGGGCGCAAAGAAGGAGGGCAGGTTTCTTTTGTATACCTCGTTGACTCTCCAAGAGATTGATGAAGTTGCCGGTCCATTTACGAAAAAGTATCCGTTTTTGAAAGTCGAGTCGTTTCGCGGCAACGCCTTACAACTTCTTCAGAAAATTACCACCGAAGCACGCGCCGGGCGGCCCCAAGCCGATGTCGCCCAATTCAACAGCTTTGAAGCGTGGCAGTTGCAGAAGCTCGGGCTGTTACAAAGCTACAAGTCGCCTGAAGCAGAAAAATTTCCCGACAACTTCAAGGACCCGGACGGATATTGGACCACTCTCTACATGAATTATCTCGTGTTGGGTTATAACCCAACCATCGTATCCGCAGCCGACGTGCCAAAGACGTGGGACGATCTTTTACATCCCCGATGGAAAGGCGAGAAATTCGCGCTCGACCGCGATAATGCCGTCTGGTACGGCGGCCTGGCGCTTTATTGGGGAAAAGAAAAGGCAGCAAAGTTCATGAAAGCGCTGGCTAGCCAACAACCGACCATGCGCAAGGGACATACGTTGATTGCCAATCTTATGTCGAGCGGCGAGTTTCCGCTCGGACTAGTCTACGCGCATCGCGTTGAGGAGATGAAATCCAAAGGAATGACCACGATCGAGTGGGTTGCGCTCGAACCCATCGTGGCGACACCGATTGTAATCGGCATAGCGAAAAATGCGCCGAGTTCGAACGCCGCCAAGTTGTTCGTTGACTTTTTTCTGTCGAAAGAGGGTCAAGTAATCTCTCAGAAGCAGCAATTCAGAGTGCCCGCAAACCCGGATATGCCTCCCGTTTCCGCCAAACTCGACGCAAAGAATCTAAAGATTTCTCTGATCAACCGGCAGCTAGCGGATAGCTACCAGGAGTACGACAAGGAATACCAAGCGCTTTTTAAATAGCTCGATGCAAATATTTGGGCCGCATGAAATCCCTTCTGTTCGAAGCTCCGGTTAATTTGTGCTGGCAGGTGGGCGGCGATGGTGGGTCGCCTGCTCGTAGGCGTACGCGAGCCTAATCATTTGACCGTCGGCGTAAGGGCGTCCGAGAAAGCTGATTCCCGCTGGAAGCCCGTCGCGCGTGAATCCCGCGGGAACGGCGATCGTCGGCACAAATATCAAAAACGTGTTTAGGTGCGGCGCTCCTCGATGATTAACGTGAGGCGGGTTAACACCATCACGGATCAAGGTCGGCTGGTGTTCTACGGATTTATGAACAATGGCGTCCAGCCTGTTGTCCGCCATCACCTTTAAGACGTTGGTCATTAGCTCATCGCAGGCGATGAGGTATTCATAGTATTTTGCCGCGTCAGAAGCCGTCTTGAGACGATTCTTTGCGCCGGGAAACACTTTGGCAAACTCGGGCGATGCCATCGCCTCGGCACGGGACCCAAACGGCGGGTGGCTGTTCCGACCGTAATAGATTCTGAACGCTTCTTCTCCTGCTGTGGGATTGTCCGCGCGCCGAGCCAACAATTGGTTGAGCTTCGGAATCACGATAGGATCGACAAGTTCGGCGCCGCCGGCTTGTAGCTCACCAAGTGCACGATCGAAGACCTCACCGACTTGCTTGAAATCGTCTGAGTCAGGTTCAGAATTGTAGCCCATCGGCTCGCGCAATATGCCGATGCGTGCGCCTCTCAGACCATCCTTGTCGAGAAAAGCAGTAAAGCTCTCTGGAATGTGACCAAAGCCCCTAGCGGTTAAAGGGTCTTCGGAATCGTAGCCAGCGATAATGTCCAGCAGTAACGTCAAATCTTTAACCGTGCGGGCCATGGGTCCGAGAGTGCCGGCTTTCTGGGGCCAACCGGAATAGCTTCCGGCGCGGCTCACAATTCCCGCAGTGGTGCGCATTCCCACTATGGAGTTCCACGTCGACGGGCGACGTATCGAAGCCAAACCTTCCTGCCCGACACCCAGAGCCGCGAGGTTTGCCGAAACGCTGGCGGCAGACCCGCCCGAGGAGCCGCCAACGGTGCGCTCTAAAGCATAAGGATTTTTTGTTGATCCAAACAGCGAACCATGGGTATCACCGCCACCCAGCTCACCCAGCGTCGCCTTTCCCAATATGACCGCTCCCGCGTGCCTCATCTTTTCTACGATGAACGCGTCTTTGTCCGGGTAGAAGTCTTTGAACAACACCGATCCCAAGGTTGTCGCCATTCCCTGCGCATCGATCTGGTCCTTCAGGATCACCGGGATTCCATGCAGTGGACCGATCGGACCGGAATTCCTATAGGCGTCGTCCAAACGATCCGCTTCGGCGAGCGCCGTTGAGTTGACGGCGATGATCGAATTGATAGCCGGACCGGCTTTGTCCACCGCGTCGATACGATCGATATACGTTTGGACGAGCTGGCGGCAGGTCAGCTGGCCGGATTTAAAAGCGCCGTGGATGCTATCGATAGTTGCTTCGACAATCTGAAACGGCGCTGTTGCTTGCCCCATGTTCGCCCCCTTGCAGAGAATCTAATCTTGCCGAAACCATATGGCAGGCCAAAATAGATGTCTACCTCTTTGCCGCCAATTTCACTGCGGCGAACCGTCAGGCATGAGTTGTTGACTTAACGCCCAGCCGACGCTGCAGCTTCAATTCCAAGTTGATATCTCGTTTCTCGACGTCTGCTGTATGCAACCGGCTAATCACCGCAATCTTGCGCCCGCCGCGACGGAACACGCATCACGAACACGAGCGTGTTTTAGATACCCGCGGTGAGCTTGCTGTCGTTTTTAATTTTTAGGAACTAGGATGTCTCGTAAACGACTGACCAAGTTTGGCGATAAT
>DASUVS010000013.1:0-4144 GCA_036378835.1 Binatia bacterium
ATGGCTTTTGCAAAAAGGGTGAAGGCAAGGATTTTGTCAAAAACGGCCGCATCACCATCGGCGGCCAGTTGCCGCTCAACACCCACGGTGGGTTGTTGTCGCAGGCCCATCTCGAAGGTCAGCTGCATATCACCGAAGCGGTTAAACAATTGCGCGGCAACGAAGTGGAACCGGAGCGCCAGGTGGCCAACGCCCAAGTCGGTATCGTTAGCGGCCACGGCGGCAGTTTAGCAATGCATGCAACGTTAATCCTGGGGGCAATATGAGCAAAGACGAACGCGGGCGCGCTTCGCGCCGAGGCGAACCCTATCTGAACGAGCCAGAAGCTAAACCCTTTTGGGCGGCCTGTCGGGAGCATAAACTGACCGCGCAGCGCTGCTCCTCATGCAAGAAAATTTTCGGATTTCCGCCGCAGGCACTCTGTCCGCATTGCCTGGCAACGGAGCACGAGTGGGTCGCGCTGAGCGGCAAAGGCACGGTCTACTCTCAGATCGCCTACCATCGGGCGTGGCACCCGGCCTATCAGGACAAAATTCCCTACAACGTGTCGTTGGTCGACCTGCAAGAAGGAGGTCGATTGGTCACTAACGTCATCGGCTGCGCCCCGGAGGAGGTCAAAATCGGCATGCCGGTGGAAGTGGTCTTCGAGGACTTCCCGGAATACACGCTGCCGAAATTCAGGCCGCTGAAGTAGCGGATTATTTCTTTTGCTCCGCGACGTAATCCTTCAAGAACGTGACGATCTCCGGCGAGATGTCGCTAACCTGCTTGTAGAGTTGGATGCCTTCGTCGCCGAGCTGGAATCTCGGCTGGAAGCGCATCACCTTTTTGGCTTCGGCGAGAAACTCTTCGTCCCTCGACAGCGCCTCGACGGCTTGCCGCATCGCGGCGGCGGCTGCTTCCGGAGAACCGGGCGAAAGCAGAATCGTCCGCTGCATGTTGGTGCTGGACATATTGGCCGCCTTCAGCGCCTCGTACTTGACGCCGGACGGCGACTTGCCCATCACTTTTCGGTAAAACTGCGTGAACGGCAGAAGCTCCGGAACGTCCGCGCTGGTCTTCACCTCGCCGTCGGGAGTGACGAGATCCGTATACCACAACGGTGTAACCATGCCCGTCTGGACCATCTGCGACTCCACCTGAGTGCGATAGCCCGGCAGCGTTTCATCGTGATACTGAACTTCGTTGCGCTGTACCGCCAGCCGCGCCGTCGAGCTGCTGCTGTAGCCGGTCACGTAGTCGTACGGCAGCCCGAGGAGATCGAATGAAAGGCGGAAACGCACGTCCTTGGAGCTGCCGTTGCTCAAACCTCCTGCCTTGAAACGCTGCGCTTTCACGACATCCTCCGCGCGCTTGATGCCGGGCGCCACGTCGGATCTGATGTATGAGACCGAAACGCTCTCGACGGCGCCGATGAACGGATATTTCGATGCGTCCACGCGCGTTCCTTCTTTCAACTGGAATCGGAACAGCGCGCCGGTGAAATAGCCGACGGTGAGGCCATCCGGTTTGGCAACCTCGCCGAGATAATTCGTCGCGCTGACTCCCCCGCCGCCACCCATGTTCTGCAGCACGACGGAAGGCTTCCCCGGTATATGCTTGGCCAAATGTTTAGCGATAATCCGTCCTTCGACGTCGGTCGGACCTCCGGCGGCATAGTTAATGAGCACGGTTACGGTCTTGCCCTCGTAAAAAGCCTTGTCGGCCGCGCCGAC
This sequence comes from Binatia bacterium, assembly GCA_036378835.1. Taxonomy (GTDB): domain Bacteria; phylum Desulfobacterota; class Binatia; order UBA9968; family UBA9968; genus WHTF01. The sequence goes on from DASUVS010000013.1 coordinate 1,716, forward strand.
CATGGATACGGGGCCGAGCATGAAAAAGCCGACGAACATACATTTTGTCCAGCGACCTGTTTTCATTGTAGTTCTCCTTATCAGTTAGGAAGTCCGAAAAAGCCGCTCTTTAACATACTCCGGTGTGTGCAATGTTCTATTGGAAACTGCATGTCTAGCAGGCCGCCGAAAAAGACCTATATGCTTCGTTGCCTCTCAATCGCGTCGGGCAGGTTCGTGTTCGTGATACCTGTTCGTGTTCGTTCGGAATTCTCAATCACGTTTGCACGGACACGAGCACGAGGATCCGCCTCACACTAGGATTTTTTGAGCAGCCTGCAAGAGGCTTTTTTCAGCACCCTGCTTTCTGTCCTTCCGTGAAGAGGCGCATCAGGCACTAGAACACGCGTGGACGTGTCATTCTTAGCTGGTTGTGGACAAGTTATGATGTTCAACTACTAAGAATATTAAACAGTATATTAATGGTCTGTAGAAAACATAGTTGCGCGACATTTACCCTTAAACCAACACCTCGTCAACCAATTTTAACCCGCAATGTTTTTAATATACCTGGTCCACCGCCATTCAGTTCTGTAACCACGCTCATGCCGTTGACGGGTTGTCATTTATCAAGGGGGACGCTGAAGCATTGGCTTTTGATGCGGGAGTTTTGGCGCGGTAATCAATATTGAATCGTCGCATTGTTATGGTTCGATGGAAACTTTTCTCGCAAATGCCAAGCGATTGCTTCGTCAAAAGGATATTTTCTTTACGCTGATTTTTGCAACGAAACTGATGTTGCGCTTTTGCACAGTCAGATTGAGAAGCCGGGCATGAAGATTCTCAAACGGGAAGATATTACAGCCAACGTCTCAGGTCATTGGATTTGGACGATCAACGAAAGCTGCTGCTTATTCGAGCTCTGTTTCGGAATTGGCTGTTGAAGCCATTTCAAGAATTCGCCGGTGTAAAAGGTTCGAAGATCCATTCCCGGCTTCCAGAGTGGCAGGATGATTTATTTGCATTATGTTCTGCAGAAATGATTTCCAGCCAGAGCTCGTTCCGTGACAGAGCCTCCAATCTTTAACTGAATGCATTAGCCGGGCAACTCTCCTCCCGCTTACAAAGTTGTTTCGGATCTTTTAGCGGAAAGTCCGACCGAGCCAACGGCGCCGGCCATGGCGCTCGGCAGTACACCTCGGCGGCCGTGCGCGGCGCGCCAGATCGAGATCTAGGAGTCGATACGCCGTCGTCAATCCAGCCGATGATTCACTCCCCGTGCTTGCCTAGAGACTGGTCCTGCTGGCAGCCGAATCGCGGGACATGCAGAGTTTCGGTTGCCGTCAACTGTATACGATCGGATCGCTGCGTAAACTGAAGGATACATCGGGCAAGCTATTTTCTTCGCTTCTTGCTTCCAGGCGCAAGATAACCTCACGAATCAGACGTGATATGGCTCCCACCCGAATCGCGGGAACGGCACGGAGCTTGCGCTACCGCTCGCTTATCCACCCTGTGTAAACCCGGCACGCACTCCTCGAACGACCTACTCAAGGAGGCAAAATGGCCGACTCTATTCTAGTTGCTCTTGACGAAACCCAGCGCATCCACCGCTTCATGGCTCACCTAAAAGCGACCGCTCGGCAGGGTGACAAAATCATCTTTCTAATACGCACTACGATATCGACCTGGGGCGACGTGGAAACTCATCTGCCCATGGTCGAAACCGGCAACATCACCGCGCGGGAATACCGGGGAAGCGCATGGCGATTCAACATCGAGCAAGAAAAGCAAAAGGCCGAACGCGACTTGGAGTTGGTGTGCCAAGCGCTCCGGCGCAAGGGGATTAATGCAGAGGTCAGGATGTATGCAGGCGGGTTGAGCAAAGCGGTGCGAGAATGCGCAAAAGCCGGCGCTACTCGCTTAGTTATGATGCCGGCGAATTACCCAAGGATCCAAGCGGTAAAGGCTTTTTTAGCTGCTCTGAAATTATTTAACCATCACATCCCGGCGGTAGCGTTGCTGCCTCCCAGGTATATCGAGCGATGATGTCTGACAGCTGCTTGGATGAAAGCTGCGCCTGGGCGAATTCCGTTCCACACATCTCACTTACCGAATGTGGCCGAGCCAATATCGCATAACACTCGTGTGCTCTCGGGTAGTGACTTCTCGGTCAATTTAACTCTCCAAGGCCGCCTGCGATGCGCTTTCTCCGGCCAAGATTCCCGTCACCAGCGCTTGCATCAAACCGCCGGTGTAGCCGCCGCGATAGCCGCCCATCAGCCCGCCGATGGCGTCCCCGGCAGCGTATAGGCCGTGAATCGGCTTCTCGTCTTCGTTCAAAACTTCGGCGCGTCCATTCACCAGGATGCCGCCCATGGTGAAAGTAATGCCGGGAACGACTCGCAAACCATAGAATGGCGCGCGCAGCGGTCTCGGCTTGCCGGTGC
>DASUVS010000014.1:0-14158 GCA_036378835.1 Binatia bacterium
CGGGATCCTCAGCATGCTCACTCGAACCGTAATACTGCACGGGTATGAAAACATCAATTGTTTGCTGCTCACGCAATTCAACCTTGGCGGGAATCCAAAGAAGATCTCTTAAGGTTCGTGGTGGCCGAATCTCGAGCCGGACAAGATCTTCGAGCGGCAGCCACAGATAATCCGCTCCTATGATAACTTCTAAAAAAGGAGCTATGAGATCGTCGCCGTCTTTGAAATCATCGAAGTAGCTAGCATCAATTTGACCGTGCAAGCTCTTCCTGAGATCGCTGCTCTCTTTAAGCGATAATTCAGCTTCATTGAAATGCCGCTCGATTATGTCGGAGAGCGCTTTCAGATGGAACAGCGTGTAAGGAGGCGGTTCAGTCAAAAACTTTGGTTGCCGGCTCTGCCCTTGAAATAGTTGACGGCGGCTAGCTTCGGCGCGGAGAATACCTCGATAGATCCCAATGCCAATCTCGACCGTAGCATCGCCGCTAACCTGAGCCACAGCGTCGAGCTGGCGTTCCGCTCGCTGGGAATCACCCATGAAGCACAACAATTCAAAAAGGAAAATTCGGTTACGCTGGTCGAGTGGGTTCGCCTTTACATCTGCGGTGAGTTGGCTGATGGCTCCGCGCAGATCGCCATTGTCGAAGAGCTGCTTCGCATCCATCGTCAGTGACCCTCCACGCTGTCTGACCTTGAACTTCGACTCCTCTGATCGTTTTAGGGTGTCATCATGGATTCCGGGTTTGGAGCGGTTGCAACAAGCGGTACAGAGTCGCTCAAGCTTAGGGCTTTTTAGAGTTGAGTTCTTTTTCAGCCTCCCAGGCTTTCATCACTCTGATCCGCAGAGATCGTGCCTCCTTACTCTCCGGAGCTACCCTGAGCGCATGCTCGAGCTCAATCATGGCTTCACTGTACTTTCCTTGTTCCCAAAAAACCGTCGCGGTTCTCAGATTTTCTCTGATGTCAGGCGCTCGCGGTTTCTCCGGTTTCTCTTGTTGTGGTTTTTGCCGAGACTCGGCGGGAACCTCGGGCTCAAAGCTTACCGGATCTCTTACGACAAGACTGATCGCCGGGCTGGCGACTCCTTCGTAACTCGCATTCAGTTTTACCTGGCCACTGCGATGAGCCGTCACCCGTCCTCTAGAATCAATCGACGCGATCCGCTCATCGCTGCTTTGCCAGAGAACCCCATCGTTGATGTCAATCTCTTTGCCATCTGAATATTGGCCTTTTGCCCTCAGAATCATGCGCTCGTTGGCTTGTAGCTCGCGCTTGACTGAAACAACCACGAGCGAGCGAAGACTCGGCGAAGGCGCAGGCGCCCGCGTCGGGATTGTCGGAGTCAGGGTTGTTGGCTTCTCCGCTTTAACAACAAGCGTTACAGGGGGACTGACTCGTTCTTTAAGCTCCGCGCTGAGCTCCGCTATGCCTTCGTTTTGAGCTTCTGCCCGGCCTTCAGAATCGATGGTGATAACGGAACTATTGCTGCTGTGCCATTTCAATCCGCTTGAGATGTGCTGCTCCCTTCCGTCAGAGAATTTTCCCATAGCGGTAAGCGTCATGCGTTCTTTAGGAGCGAGATTTCGCCTATCGGAAGTCACGTAGAGAGAGACCAATTCAGGCGCGGGGGGAGAAATGGAAGTAGTTTGTTTTGGCGTGAAAGACTGGCTTATCAGCGCCGGGCCGTTCAAGTAAAAGACAGTTCCGACTACGCCGGCTACTATCAAAAGGGCGAGCATCACGATCGATCGGCGGAACGTGGAGACAGGAGGCTTAGGCTGATCCAAATCATCAAGCGATAGAGCCTGGGTAGGAGCCCACTGCGGGCCCGCTGTCTCGAGTATTGTCCTGGCGTTGGTGGGCTCTATTGGCAACGGTTCCGGCGGCGGTTCAAAACGTACAGGCCGCTTTTCATCGGGCCTCCTAAACGCTTGACCTATCCGGTCCCACCCCGATACGGGCTCTTTAGCTCTTGTACCCTTACCTCTTAACTGTTCTTCCGCGTTACGCAGCTGCTCGACGACCTCACCCATATTATTCTGACGCTTTTGCGGTTCCTTCTCCAAAGCCTGCATCACCGCCCTTTCTACGGCTGCTGGTAATTCGCGCCGTAGCTTACGCAGCGGAACCGGCATCTCTTGCATCTGCTTGATTAAAACCGCCCCGGGAGTTGCAGCCCTAAAAGGCACACTGCCACTGAGCATCTCATAAAGAACTACGCCCAAAGCATAGATGTCAGTCTTGTCACTGACTTCTCCGCCCTCTACCTGTTCCGGCGACATGTAAGCCGGCGTCCCGACAATTAGGCCTGCGCGGGTTATCTGACTGGCGTTCCCGGGATCACGGAGTCTCGCAATCCCAAAATCCATCAGCTTGATCTCTTCCGAAGCGTCTGCTCCAGCAACCATAATATTGTCCGGCTTGATATCTCTGTGAATCACACCGGCACGATGGGCTGCATCTAATCCGTCGGCGATCTGCAGGCCCAGCCGAGCGGCCCGGCTTATCTCTAGAGGCCCGTCGCGCCGAATTACATCGCTCAGCTTCTGGCCGCTCAAGTACTCCATGACAATAAATAGCGTGCCGTCGTTCGCTTGATCAAAATCATAGAGGATCACGATATTGCGGTGATTCAACGAGGCTGCGAGCCGAGCTTCGCGGCGGAATCGGCTGATAAACGCGTCGTCGCTGGCATAATTGCCTAGCAGGAACTTTATCGCGACCTTGCGACCGACGCTGACTTGCTCGGCCAGGTAGACGGTTCCCATGCCTCCTTCGCCGAGTTTGCTAAGCACCTGATAGCGGCCTCTGATGACAGTGCCGAGGTAGGGATCTTTCTTTCCGCTAATTCTAAGGATCGCTCCGTCCACTTCGCAGAACTCTGTTTCGTCTCCGTAATTCTTACCGCACAGCGGACAGTACTTCATTTAATTCTCTACCTGTAATTCTTTACTTGCGGCGATGGATCAACGCCTAGTACCTCTGTCAACAACGTTGACAGAAGCTCTTCCATAGAGATAACTGTGCAAAACCTTTGCCCGCTTTATAGTGAGCGGCTCTGAGCCGCTCAGGACAGCTATTCGCGCGCGCCCGTGAACGTGACATAACCAGGTGTGAGCTTTAAGTTCCGAACAGATCGGCCTACAAAAGCATTCGACAGGGACTGACTTCTTTTAGTTTTAGCGACTTATACACCGGAACGGGTGGACTCTGTCAAGGCGACACTAACGAATTACCCGGCTGTACATTGCCGCGAGCTCTCGCTATTGACGTGAACCAGGCAGCTCTGCAGCAGTAAAATTAAGGTAAGAGCAACCTTCCGTATTAAAGACGGAAAGCGATTGCCGATACGGTCCGGAACTTGAATACCACGTCAAGCGCGAGTATTCACCGGATTGGAGCTATGTCGAAGTTAGAAGTGGACTCTTGTCGTCGGCTCAACGTACTATCGGTGACGGTAATGATTGCGATCTAAGCGACAGGCGGTTCATCCAAGCTCAACCTCATGCGATGCCATTGGGGGAAAACAGTTGAATGAGTGTTGGCGCGCGAAGTCAACTTGACTGCGGTGAACTAGTCTGACTAGAATCCGCGACACAGTTACCTAAAGCTGAATCTTCATTGTAACGTGAGCCGATGGCATTCTTCCTAAAACATGTCGAAGGAAGCAAGACTGGCCAGGTTGAGTCATTCGATCGAGACATCATCCGCATCGGTAGGCAAATTGACAACGATCTCGCGTTTGATCCGCGCAGGGATGCATCGGTGTCGGGATACCATGCAGAAATATCTCGGGAAGGCGAATCTTATTTCGTCAGAGATCTGCAAAGTCGAAACGGAACCTTCGTCAACTCGCGGAAAATCGATAGCCCTATTCAACTGGAGGACGGCGATCTCCTACAGTTCTCCGGCCGGGGCCCCAAAGTAGTCTTTACCACGCGCGATCCCTCGTTACCGACTCAATTCGCGTTCAAGGAGCCGCCTCGAAGCGCTCCGACAGAAATTTTATCGGCGCCGGTTAGCGATCCTCAGCAGAAACCGGTGAGTAAATCCGGATTGCTGGCGAAGTTGGTCGCTGTCAGTATCGGGATCTCCTGCTTGGCGGCTGCTTTCGCAGTGGGATTTCACTTGGGTTATCCCTGGTGGGCTTTGCTTGCAGCTGGAGCCGGCGTATCGCTCCTGATCGCGGCAGCGTACCTGTTTTTTCGGTTTTGGCGGCACCGTCGAATCCGCCGGCAAGAAGCGGAAGCGGCGCACCAAGAAAGAGAAGCGAATCTAGGACGCGGCCGCAAGAACAACTTAGAAGACTTGAAACGCAAGTGGACTGAAGTCGTACGCGCGCTGCGACAGTCGAATCTTCAAAAAACAGGGGATAACGCGCTGGATGCGTTGCCCTGGATTATCGTCATCGGCGAGTCAGGTTCCGGAAAATCAGCTTTAATAAAAGGCGGGGGGCCGCAATCTTCGGTACTTAGCACGGCTTCTGAAGGTCCAACACAGAATTGCGATTGGTGGTTTTTTGACAAGCTTGTGGTTCTTGATCTTGCGGGACAGTACCTTCATCAGGCCAAGCAAAGCGAAACGGCTACCGAATGGCAAGAGCTGTTGGACTTGCTCAAAAATAATCGGCGGCGAGAGCCGATCAACGGCGTTATCGTTGCCGTATCGGCTGATTCGCTGGCTTCGGCCCCGGTTGAGAAGCTCAAGGAACAGGCGGCTCATGCGCGCGAGCGCCTGGATGAGGTTTCACAATCGCTTGGAGTTAAATTCCCAGTTTATCTCACCGTGACTAAGTGCGATCTGATAGTTGGCTTCAATGAGTTCTGGGCCGGGCTCCCGGACAAAGCCAATGCGCAGGCCGCCGGCGAGGTGAATCCCGATCCCCTCCACAACTCCGATCCGGCGCGATTTTTCGACAAGGCGTTCCATCGTATATGCGAGAGGGTCGACCGTATCCGGCTGGCGCAGATTGTCGAAGAAGAGCGCGAAACTGCGGCTCAACGAATGTTTCTTTTTCCGGCTGAACTGAAGAGCTTGCAAGTTCCGTTAAAAGCTTTCGTGGATGTTCTGTTTCGGCCGAGTTCGTACCGCGACGTTCCTTTCTTGCGAGGATTTTTTCTTACCAGTGGCCGCCAATCAGGAGCACCGACGTCGCGCCTCTCACGCCTGCTTGGCTACCGATATGCTCCTGCACAAGCGGCAAGCGCAACCCGGGACTTCTTCCTGCGCGATCTCTATTCCACGATCCTTCCCAGCGACCGTAATCTGGCTATGCGCACGGCGGTGGGCCGCGAGCGCCACCGTCTTCGTTGGGCTGCCGGTTTGATTGCCGTGCTGGCGATATCGCTGGTCCTGTGCATCGTTTTTACCGTGTCGTTTACAAATAATTGGATGGAGTTAACTCAGTTGGATGTGACACCTTGCACGAGTTTGTCGGCATTGCGGGGTTCCATCGGCGAGGCCTTGCGACCGCTCGATAATTGCCGGCAAAACATTTCTTCGCTTGATGTGCAGCCGGAATGGAAACGGATTGCCTCCAATTTCGGCCTAAGGCAAACGCCTCGGATCGTGCCAGCGCTGCAGCAACGATTTCTGCCGGCATTCACTAGCGCGATCATCAATCCACTTGAAAAACATGTCGACCAAGCTCTCGCGAGAGGTTCGGGCGCATCCATGGTGGTTGGCGCTATCACGCAGCGGGCTCTTCTTATGACTAGATGTGAGCAGAGTAGCTCATGCGGTGATTTGCAGAGCGCGAATCCGCTGAGCTATCGGGTGATGTTGTCTATCGCTGACCCCGAGTTGAAGGGCGGTGACGTTGAAATCGAGCGTTTTCGTCGGACTCACGAAGCCTATTTGGTCTGGCAATCGGATTCGAACGTATTTGTCGAAACCCGGCTGAATGACGTCCGAAGAATAAAGGACTGGTTGGCTCGGGGAAATCTAAAAGAGGAGTCGATTATCGAGTCCGCTAGAGCGCAGTTTCAACCGGTGCGTGCAACCACCTTTTGGGGTGTCGGTGTACCGCTGGAGGTGGAGTCCGCCTACACAGCACGGGCATGGCAAGAGGGAATCGATCCGCTTATCTCAGGCCTGAAGAAATTGGCTGCGGACCAGGCGGATGTCAGTGAGTCCGTAAAAGGATTCGAAGCTAGTTATCGAGGCCGGGCTTTGCGGCAGTGGGGAGAGTTTTTGGCGGCGTTTTCACAGCCGGAAAGAGTTCCTATCCAGAGCCAATTGACTCGCGAACTGGTCAATTTAATCTCGGCCGCAGACTCGCCTTACATTAAAGTGATTGATGAGGCTAATGCCAATCTGAGCGTGATTCTCGGTGATACCTGGCAGCGTAACGAGCTTCCGGCATGGGCGTCGACGTTGAAACAGTTCGTAGCCCTGAAGACAAAAGTTGCTCAGGCTCAGAAATCCGCCAAGAGCAACGGCAAGCCTGCAGACGCAGAAACGGAAGCAGGAGGATACCTGACAATCTACCTGGAAGCGCTCGGCCAGTTGCGCGGCGAAATCACCACCTTTGAGAAAAGTTTCAAGTCGTCGCAGAAAGCCTTTGAAGAGGGTGAGCCCAGCGCCAAAGCGACTCATCCAATATTGCGCGCAACATGGGCGCTATCAATGTTGCGGAATTCGATCGGCGCTCCCGAAGAAACGGATCGCCTATTCTGGATGTTGTTGTCACGTCCACTCTCGTTGGCATGGCGGGGGACCTTGGCGGAGTCCGGCAAGTATCTGCAGCAACAATGGGAGGGGTTACTCCTCGAAATCAGGGATTATGATCCAGGATCCAAGGGCAGCAAAATCATGAACTTTGTCAATCAGCAGGCGGGCGCGTTTCTGACTCGGCAGAGCGGCAGATGGGCCTCGCGAAGACTGCTGGACCAAAGTTTTCCTTTTACGGAAGGATTCGTGCAGTACTTATCGCGCTTACGGTTCGACGCCATGAATCCCACCATTTTTCGTACCGAACCAGCGTTTCGGTCCGAACCACCTTTTACAATTGTCCGAAGTTCTTAGTTGTAGGAGTTGACTAGATGAGCCGAGCCAGAAGTGTCGTTTGGAGTGAAGGGCTCTTTTTAACGCCGCACCTGTTTCAGCAGGCCGACCGGCATTACGAAAGCTTGCTCAATTTTCGGTTAAAACCTCTCGCGCCGTATCTTTGGGGAGTATCCGAGCTGGAGGTAGACCGTGCCGGGTTGCCCAACGGCTTTTTTACCCTATATAGGTGCAGCGGCATCATGCCCGACGGACTCCCGGTGCAGATTCCTGATGAGGACTTTGCTCCCGAGGTCCGATCGGTCAAAGATCTGTTTCCGGCGTCGGCGGAATCCCTTGATGTTTATCTAACGATTCCAGCTCGACAGGCCGACTCGATCAATTTTCACCTGGAAAACGGAACAGGCGGCCGAGCGCGGCGGTATCAAATGGAAACAGTCCGGGTTTCAGATGAAACTACCGAGGGGAACGAGTGTGAAATACCGGTAGCCAAAAAAAACTTTCAAATTACATTGGGCGGCGAATCACTGGAGGGCAAAGTTTGGCTTAAAATCGCGCAGCTGGGACGCACGGCTTCCGGGGTGGTCTCGCTGGACGAATCGTATGTCGCGCCATCGATAGCCATTGCCGCTTCGGATTCATTGGTCGGCATCCTTCACCGTATTCTCGAAGTGCTGGCCGCGAAGAGCACTGCTCTTTCGCAACACCGTCGACATATCACCGAGTTCGGCTCTTCCGATATTGCCAATTTTTGGCTGTTGCACACGGTTAACTCCTACGTTCCAGTTCTAGCGCACTTCAACGCGTCACCTAATCACCACCCCGAGCAACTCTACTTGTTCCTGGTGCAACTGGTGGGGCAGCTTAGCACGTTTGCTCTTCAGACAGACGCCAGGGATGTGCCCCGTTATGATCATGAAAATCTTTTTGAAACGTTCAACGAGTTAGAGGAAAAAATTCGGTTTCTTCTGGAAACGATCATTCCGGCCAAATACGTCATTATACCGTTAGAGAAAACTCCGGAGCTTTGGTATGTCGGCCAAATTCATGACGACCGGCTCTTAAAGAGCGCTCAGTTCTATCTTGCCGTGAATGCCCAAGTCCCGCCCGCGAGATTGATCGAAGGCGTCCCGTCACAGTCAAAGATCAGTTCTCCGGATGAGCTCGGCGCGTTGATCGGCAGAGCCGTCCCAGGCGTCGTGCTCGCTCATGAACCCGTTCCCCCTAATGCTATTCCCGTAAAGCCCGGATTTAAATATTTTCATCTGCATACCCAGGGGCGCTGGTGGGATACGATATCTAAGGCGAGAAGATTAGCGTTGTACTTGCCGGACGAGTTTCCCGAATTGAAGCTCGAATTGGTGGCGGTGAAGGAGTAGCCGGCGATGCATTTTATCGCTTGTGCTCGACGGGGCTGTAAACAAGGGCGACGATTGGTGTATCTCGTGGTATACAGGGCGGGCATTAAATTTTCCTGACCATGTATTTGAAACGAGCGATTTAGCGGATTTTAGACTTCGTCATAATTGGCGTAGTGATTGCTGTTTTCGCAGTTGAGAGTTGAGTCGCTTCGGAGTATGTGACGGAAGTCTAGCAAGGAGACTTTCTTATGCCCTCGTCTGCGGTCTTGGACCTCGAAGCTTTGCTTGTACCGATTCCTGGGAACAAGCCGGCAGGTGAGTCGGTGCGTTACGCCGGCGTTTACGACGCCATCCAGGAGGCGCGCCGCGCGGATGATGACCTGAACAAGGGAGAATGGCAGACCGAAACGAAAGTGGCGGATTGGCGTGCTGTAATCAATCTCGCTACAGAAGCGCTCGGAACCAAGTGCAAGGATCTCCAGATCGGCACGTGGCTCGTTGAAGCGCTCTGCAAAAGGCACGGCTTTGCCGGTTTGCGAGAGGGCCTCAATTTGCTGCGGGAGCTGCACGAGCAGTTCTGGGATGGGCTTTACCCGCAGATTGAAGATGGCGACCTCGAATTTCGTGCCGGTCCACTGAATTGGATGAATGAAAAATTGCCGGCGTCGATCCGTGAAATCGCCTTGACCGGTGGGAATACGTTGTACGCCTGGAATCAATGGGATGAGTCAAGACAGGTCGATAACTTAGGACGGCAGAATCCCGAAGCCATGCAAGCAGCCATTGCCGAGGGGAAAATCACCGGTGAGCAATTCGATAAGATCGTCCAGGCAACGGACCGGGCATTTTTTGAGAGCCTGTTCGAGGATTTGTCTCAATGCAAAGAACAATTAAGCCGCCTCGAGAAGACGGTGGACGAAAAGTTCGGTCCTGACGCTCCCAGCTTAATCAAAGTGAGAAACGCCATCGATGATTGTCATCAGGTTGTCGGCGTCATCCTCAAAAAAAAGCGAGAGGAGGATCCCGCTTATAAGCCGGAGTCCGACAGTGCCATCTTAAAGGCGCAGACCACTCCAATCCCAATCGGTAGAGAAATGGATAGAGGCAATAGCCATGATAATGGTAGCTCGATGGCCATTTCGGCAAACACAAGCTCGGCCGGCGAGCCGCGCAATCGCGAAGAGGCCTTTCAACGCTTAGCGGTCCTAGCGGCATATTTGAAACGGCTTGAACCGCAGCACCCGGTTACCTATCTGCTCGAGCGCGCGGTCCGATGGACTAAAATGCCCTTGGACCAGTGGCTCGGCGAGGTTGTGAGCAATCAAGATGTGCTCAACCAGTTGCGTGAGACATTGGGCATTAAGGACCGAGATAGCACTTGACACTGCTTGCGACCCCGGAGTAATTTCGCGCCAGATTCCCACGGCATTGAAGTCCAGCAAATATCAATGGCAGTCTAGGCGTCACAGTTGTGGCGCAAATACGAAGGAGGGCTAATGGCCAGAGAAAGTATACAGAGCAAACTGGGTCGGGTCCGGCCGCCGCGCGTGCACATCACATACGATGTAGAAGTGGGAGACGCCATTCAGTTAAAGGAGCTTCCGTTCGTCGTCGGAGTATTAGCGGACTTATCGGGACGACCTGATGAGGCGCTTCCTCCCGTAAAAGATCGAAAGTTCGTCGAGATCGATCGTGATAACTTCGACGCGGTTTTAAAAGGCATGAAGCCGCGCCTGGCCTACCGTGTGGATAACAAACTCGCCGATGATGATAGCAAGCTCGGTGTCGAGCTGCGTTTCAACAGCATGGACGACTTCGAGCCGGAGCAGGTGGTCAATCAGGTCGAACCTCTGCGCAAGCTCGCTGAGGCTCGGAAGAAGCTCTCTGATCTCATGGCCAAAATGGACGGCAACGACCGTTTAGTCGAACTCATGGATGAAGTCATCCAGAATACCGACGCTTTACAGAAGTTAAGTAAAGAAGCCGGACCGGGCATTGCTGAGGGCGCGAAGGACTCCGTTAGCAAGGAGAAATAAAATGGCAGAAAGAAGTAGTCAGGCAAAAGCTAAACTGTCCATCGCCGAAGAAGTACAAAAAGAAGGCAGTCTTTTAGATACAATCGTTGCCGAAAGTCGGATCGCGCGCAGTGATACCGAGCGCACGCGGGCCAAGGATCTTATCGGCGAGTTTGTCCAGCAGGTCTTGGATGGCGCTGTCGTTGTCAAGAAGGATCTTGAAACTGCCATTGCCGCGAGGATCGCCGCGTTGGACGAGGCAATCTCCGCTCAACTCAACGAAGTCATGCATGCGCCGGAATTTCAGAAGCTCGAAGGTTCTTGGCGCGGGCTGCACTATTTGGTTCACCAGAGTGAGACCGGCACGATGATGAAGATCCGCGTCATGAACGTCTCCAAAGACGACCTACGCAAGGATCTCGAACGAGCCGCTGAGTTCGATCAGAGCGCTCTGTTCAAGAAGGTCTACGAAGAGGAATATGGGACGTTTGGCGGCGCCCCATTCGGCGCGCTCATCGGTGACTATGAGTTTGGCCGGCATCCTCAGGACCTGTCGCTCCTGGAGCAGATCTCGCACGTCGCCGCCGGCGCTCATGCTCCGTTCGTCGCGGCTGCCTCCCCCGGCCTGCTTAACCTTGATAGCTATACGGATCTGACTGGGCCGCGGGATCTAGCTAAGATTTTTGACACGGTGGAGTATGCGAAGTGGAAATCGTTTCGTGATTCGGAAGATTCGCGATACGTCGGACTCACACTGCCAAGGACCCTGGCGCGGCTTCCTTACGGCCCCGAAACGGTGCCGGTGGAGTCTTTTAACTTTAAAGAAGAAGTGGATGGCAAAGACCACAGCAAATATTTGTGGAGCAATGCCGCGTACGCATTCGGCGCGCGCTTGACGGATTCTTTCGCCAAGTACGGATGGTGCGCCGCGATCCGTGGAGTGGAGGGAGGTGGTCTCGTCGAGGGATTGCCGACTCATACGTTTAGCACTGACGAAGGAGAAGTGGCGCTGAAATGTCCTACGGAAATCGCGATTACGGATCGGCGCGAAAAAGAACTTTCGGATCTTGGATTAATTCCGCTCGTGCACTGCAAGGGGACGGATTACGCCGCATTCTTCGGTGCTCAGTCGTGTCAGAAGGCAAAGAAATACGACACCGACGCGGCTAATGCCAATGCGCGTCTCTCGACGCAACTGCAGTACATGATGGCAGTGTCGCGCTTCGCTCATTACCTGAAATCGATGATGCGCGATAAGATTGGCAGCTTCATGTCGCGCACGGATTGCGAAAAATTCCTTAACCGTTGGATCATGAATTATGTCACCGAAGACGACAACGCATCCGCAACAGTCAAAGCACAATACCCTCTGAGAGAGGCCCGTGTGGAAGTGGCCGAGGTGCCGGGCAAGCCGGGTGTCTATCGCGCGATCGCATTTTTGAGGCCTCATTTCCAGTTGGATGAGCTGACGGTTTCGTTGCGGTTAGTTGCCGAGTTGCCGGGTTCGGCGAGGAAGTAAGACATTGAAGCCTGACGAAAGGCGAATAGGTGATAACAACAACTATTAACCTGTGACGGAGGTCGACATGGCGGCAGTAGACTATTTTCTGAAACTCAAAGGGGTCGATGGAGAGTCAACCGACCACAAGCATAAAGGCGAGATTGATGTGGAGTCTTTCTCTTGGGGCGAAACCAATTCGGGTACGCACACGGGCGGGGGTGGCGGAGGTGCCGGCAAGGTTGTTATGCAGGACTTCCATTTCGTCATGAAAGTTAGCAAGGCGAGCCCAAAGCTCATGCTGGCTTGTGCCACGGGTGAGCACATCGGGGAAGGGACGCTGGTTTGTCGTAAGGCGGGAACAGAGCAGCAAGAATTCCTAACCGTAAAAATGACGGACTTACTGGTTTCCTCTTATCAGACCGGTGGTTCAGGGCATAGTGATATCGTTCCGACTGATCAAGTATCTCTCAACTACGCCAAGATAGAATTCGAATATAAAGAACAGAAGCCAGACGGCTCGCTCGGCGGCGCTGTCAAAGCCGGATACGATCTAAAAGCGAATAAGAAGGTATAACGCCTTCACCGGATAGCGCATTATCTCATGTCGGCTCGTGTCTCGTTGCTCCTATGTAGACCTGCTATGGTGTTCTCCGTTTAAGCAGGGAAGGATATCTCGGGGCGGCTGAACAATGTCGGGTAGGCCTTTCGAGAGATTACGAAGTTCCTGGTCGGCCACCGCTGAGATAGTATTTTCCGAACATGATGTTTCGCCATAGTTGGCCGGTCCAGTAACGACGGCAGCGAAACCGCTTCGAGCTTACAATTCGACTCCATAGATCGTCTTCTCTAGCACAAGCGACATGAAGCGAAGTCGAGACCGCTTCTGGAGCCTACGGGGTGTTAACGCCGTGCGGGGTTGTTACTGCTTCGCAAGAATTCGGCTGCCTTCGTGACTGTTTGTACATACTCGATCAGTTTCTGGTTAAACGCCTTTATTCCGCGGGACGTCTTTGGCGCGACAACGATGTTGCTTCAAGGCGAGTACAAAGGCTTGACGGCTTTGAGCGGGCCGCCTCACTATCTCACAGATCAACGAGATTTTAGTAATGATCTACGCGCCTCGTCGCGCATGCACTCGTTTGTAAAGGTTGATTTGACAGCTTCAGAGCCGGTTTTAAGCCAGCGGCATCGATGCGATGATCTCATTGAATGCGATCCGGTCAGCGGGGAAGTGTTGCGAAAGCGCCGGGGTAGCACGTCAAAGATGAACTTCTCCTTGCTGGACACGACGGCGAGTATCCGGATCGCGCTGGGATGTCGATATGGTGATTCGATGCCACGCGCCAGTCATGGAATCGGTGAGATCGAATACAGAGGAACCATCGAAATAGCTCCGGAGGCGGGCAGGTTCGAGATCGATATAATGATTTGCTTGTTCCCCGCCTTTGAAGCGTATGCCGTCATCAACGATGGTCCCAGTGCCATCTTGTTCCGGCACGCACCACCAGCTGGAGTCCTCGGTCTCGGACCTCCGCGTGGGGCGAAGCGCCGCATCCGGTCACGATTGGACGGTGAACTTTTCAAGCGATCAAACGATGAACAGTCAATTAACGGCATATGACATCGTGCCGTATACAGGGCATGCGCTTGCGCAAGCGCACCCTGATCGACTGGCAACGATCGCGACGCTCTTTGGAATGAAGCCTGCGGAGATTACCCGTGCTCGCGTGCTCGAGCTCGGTTGTGGTGATGGTCTCAACCTGACTTCGGTCGCATTGAGCTTACCCGGAGCGGAATGTATCGGCATCGACCGCGCTGCGGCAGGAATCCGCAAAGGACAGGAGCGCGCGCAGGTTCTCGGTCTTGATAATGTCGAGCTTCGCCAACTCGACATCATGGATGTCGGAGAGAGTCTGGGCCGCTTCGATTTTATTATTGCCCATGGCATTTATTCCTGGGTCCCGGAAGCAGCGCGCGACAAGCTCCTGGCGATTTGCAAGCAGAACCTGGCCGACAATGGAGTGGCTTACGTGAGCTACAACACCTATCCGGGCGGCCACATGCGGGATATGGCCCGCGAAATGATGCGCTTTCACGTAAGCGAGTTTAACGATCCCAAGCAGCGCGTCACTCAGGCTCGCTCGCTGATTAAATTCATTATAGATGCCGTCAGCGAGCCGGATCTATACCGCATGGTTCTGCAAAAAGAGCTGGATCGGATTACAGAGTTTGCCGACAGCTCGCTTTTTCATGACGACTTATCCGAGTACAACGCG
>DASUVS010000015.1:0-10923 GCA_036378835.1 Binatia bacterium
GGTTTCGACCCGGCCAGCGCCTCGGCGCCGTTCGTCGCCACCCTTGTAGATGTCACCGGATTGATCATTTATTTCACGGTCGCGACCCTGATTTTGCGAGGCAGTCTCTTGTGAAACGCCGAGCGCGTTGAGATCCAACGGCGTGTCCCAGCACGTTTTAATCAGCTATTTTGGCGGCGCATAGAGCTGCAGCAGATTGCCTTCGCTGTCAAAGAAGTAAAAACCGCTGCCGCTCGGACGGTCGACGGCCGGCGTGCTGTGAATTCGGACGCCCCAATCCTTCATTTTCTGCTTGGCCAATTCAAAATCCTCACGAGTTACATGGAACGCATGGTGTGTCGCCCCTTCGCGTTCGATGAATTCACCATCTAGTGCTTTCGGTCTCTGAAACAACACGACCATACTGTCGCCGCAGCGAAGATCGGCGCGCGAGAGCCCTTTGCCCATGTCGTCGCGATTGAGCTTCGCTATGGTCATGCCGAGGATCTCGGTGTAAAATTTCACCGCTCGATCGATATCGTTACACGGAATTCCAATGTGATAAACACCCATTGTCTTTATCATCAGCACCTCCTGATCCGAAGATTAGCATTGACCCAGCCGCGCCGAGGATCACGACTCGGGACCGGCAGATTTAGGCCGGCGCTACCCAGACGGTCAAATCGAGCCCTGTCGCTGAGAGGGGCGTGTCGCGTATCGGGATTCTGCAGCGCGATTCCACCCTACCCGAGGCGTCACTTCCTGCGCTACTTATCTCTAAGCCAACTTTATTTTGTGACTTCCTCGAAGCGCTTGATAGACCTTCTCGGCTGTTAGCGGCAGGTCAGTGATTCTCACCCCGCAGGCGTCAGCCACCGCATTGGCCACGGCGGCAGCCGTCGGCGTATTGGCTACCTCGCCGATCGCCAGACTGTTGTATGGACCCGGGCCATGCGGCACATTTTCAATCACCGAAGTTTTTAACGGCGGGATGTCCATGATGTTGGGTATTTTGAATTCGCCGAAATTGGTGGTCACTATCTTACCGTTGTCGAAAAGAATTTCTTCTTGCAACGCATAACCCAAACCGAACACAATCCCGCCATCGATCTGCCCCTGATGCATCAACGGATTAATCACCTTGCCTGTGGTGTGCGCCGATACCATCTGCTTGAGGATCACCTGTCCTGTTTCAGGATCGACTTGCACTTCGGCGATTTGCGCTGAGACCGACGCATCATGCGATTTTTCCGAGCTCTTGTAGTAGCCCTTGACTGAGATCGGCGAGCCCTTGGTTTTAATCACATCAGCAAAACTCATCGTGCGTTTCGATTTACGGTGAATCACTTGGGAATCGGCAAGCTCGAGCTCTTCTGCCGGAACCTTTAGCTTTGCCGCAGCCGCAGCAAATATTTCTTGCCGCGCCTTCACCCCTGCTTCATAGGACGCGTTGCCGTAGACCCTTGTGGCGCGGCTGCCGCCGACACCACCATCGCTGGGAACGGTTGTACTGTCGAGCTGCGCCAGCTGGATTTCACCGGCCGGCACACCGAGTTCCTGGCCGACGCACTCGACAATAACCGTCAGAACGCCGGCGCCCTGATCCACCACCGGCGAGGAGACTTTTACCTTGCCGTCTTCTTCGATTTTGACGAAGACGTTGCCTTCGCCGCCGCTCGGGCTCCACTCTGAAAAAGCCAGACCGCGCCCGATATTTTTTGGCCGGGGCTTGCTGTATCCGGACATCTCGATCGCTTTCTCGAGCGCTTCCACACCTCTGATATGTGACACGTGGCCACCGATCGGAGTTTCGTCGCCGTCGTGCATCAAATTTTTGCGCTTGAACTCGGCCGGATCCATGCCGAGCTTGCGCGCCACCTCATCCATCTGGCTTTCGTTGGCGAAGAATCCCTGGGGATCGCCGGGCGCGCGCATGTGCCCGCAGGGAATCTTATTGGTGTAAACCATCCGTTCTTCGATCAAACAGTTGGCGATCTTGTACGGCCCAGCGCAAGTCGATGCGCCGATCAAATACCCCGCCGGCTTCATCGATCCGTAGGCGCCGCTATCGAAGATGAAATCAAGATGATGGGCGACGATAGCGCCGTCTTTTTTCACGCCGGTTTTGGCCCTGATGATCGCGGCATGACGCGGATTTCCGGCAGTGAGCTCTTCGCCGTATTCCATCACCATTTTCACCGGCTGGCCGCTCTTGAGCGAAAGGAAATAGGCAACCGGTACATCCATGAACCCGCCCTTGCCGCCAAAGTCGCCGCCGATATGCATCGGATGAAACACCAGCTTTTCCTTATCGATACCAATGCAATTGGAGAGCTGGTTGCGAACCGCGAACGGTGTCTTACTGCACGACCAAATGTTGGCGCCGCCGTCCGAATCGGCGCTGACGACGCAAGCGTGCGGCTCGAGATAGGACTGATGCGTGACCTGGGTCGTGAAGGTGTTTTCGACGATCACGTCGGCTTGCCTGAAGCCTGTTTCGATATCGCCCTTCCCCCACTTTAAATAAGCAAAGACGTTGCTGACTTGTTCCACCGGCACAGGAAGGCCTTTATAGGAAAGCAGATCCGGGTGGAGAATCGGCGCGTCATCTTTTATTGCCGCGAGCGGATCGACCAAAGGTTCCATTTCATCGTATTCAACTTCGATCAGCTCGAGGGCCTGCTCCGCCGCATGTCTGGTCTCGGCGGCAACCGCCGCAACTTTTTCACCGATGAATCGCACCAACCCATCCGCGAGAATTGGGGTGTCGTAAATGCATCTGCCGATTCTCAATCCAGCCACATCCTCTCCGGTAATCACCGCTTTGACGCCCGACATCTGGCGCGCCTTATCGGTATGGATCTTCTTGATCCGACCGGAGGAAATCGGGCTCCGCAAAACTTTGCCCCAAAGAATATCCGGCAGCCTCACATCGGCGCTGTAAAGCGCTCGTCCGGTCACCTTTAACTCACCCTCGATGCGCGGTGTTGGCCGCCCTACAACCTGGGTCATTACTTACCTCCAAGACCGTTCTTCACCAGTGGCTGGTTCATACAGGGTCATTTCTAGACTCGAATGGGTTCCGTTGTCCAGCGATAGCGGAGAGGGCTTTCGCTGAACACGCTGATCGATGCAGACAACTCTTTCGGAATCGATGCGGAACGATGTTTCTGGCGCAGTTTATTCAAACTCGAGTCGAGCGCTCAAACCGGTGATCAGAAAACTTTCTACAGCATGGCCGCTGAGCATGATTGCTCGGATGGAGAACTTTCCAATGACGAGGAATCGCCGGAGCTGAAGCTAAGAATCAGGCAGGCGCTGGTACTTTCCTTTGAAAAAAAGCAGTGGCCGTCTGTCCGTGGCATTGGCGTTGACGATTTCACCGACAACGATGGTATGGTCGCCGCCGTCGTAGCACTGAGTAATTTTGCACTCGACATAGCCGAGCGCCGCATCGAGAATCGCTACCCCATTCGCGCCGGGATGCCACTGCAGGCCGGCAAACTTATCGATCCCTTTGGTCGCAAAGCGACGCGACACATCTTCCTGCTCTTCGCTGAGAAAATTTACCGTAAAACCGTTTTGCAAATTGAAGCATGCATAGCACTGCGCGCTTTTGTCAACGCTGATCAAGACTAGCGGCGGATCTAATGACAGGGACATGAAAGCGTTGGCTGTGAGTCCGTTCGGGTTTCCGTCTTTGTCCTGAGTCGTAATCACGGTAACACCAGTGGCAAAGTGACCCATTACCCGCCGCAGCTCTTGTGGTTCGATCGCCATAATTGCTTTGATGCTCGGGAATTTTTTAACTGCTACCAGAGTCAACCTGATGCTGTCAATCAGGGTCGGTCGAAATAGCGTATCGTGTTCGTAGAAACGTGATCGAGAATTCCGAACGAATACGAACACGTAACACAAAAACGGATCGAACGAAGCGATCGATGCTTCGACAAGCTCATTGTGGACCGAATGATCCGTTTATCATGAGCACAGTTTAAGAATGCATCTTTTCAGCAGGATGCTGGACGATTCCTCACGGAACATGGTAAAGATGAAATTCAAAGGAGGTGCCCAATGGCCGTACAAGAACGAAAAGCGGAGAGCTCGTTTGACAGATATATCGCCGAAGTTCGCGCCGTCTGGGGCGATGGCAAAGATCCCCAGCTGCCGCACAAGGTCGCGGCATTGATGGAAAAGTTGTTTGCCAGCACCAGCGCCGAGGATTCTTGGATGGCGCAGATCATTCGAGAGGGCAAGCCGTCGCGCGAGCTCTATCGAGATGCTGAGCACGGGTTCATCCAAATGGGCCATGTGCACCAACCAGGACACGGTAATACGCCGCACGATCATGGTCCATGCTGGGTGGTTTACGGCGCTTTCAGCGGCCTTACTGAAATCACCAAATACAAACGCACCGACGACGGCTCACAGCCAGGCAGAGCAACTCTTAAAAAAGATGAACTCCATCGGCTATCTCCCGGGACGGTCAAACCCTATCTGCCCGGCGAAATTCATTCGACACATGAGGTCGAAGGCCCTGGCGTGGTATTTCGATTTCTCAGCTACGATTTAGATAAAATCGAGCGCAGCCGCTACAACATGGAGAAAGAGACCATTATTTCCGTTCCTGCTCACTGAAAGGTTGAACATGAGCGTTGGCAATATCATCTTCGAGCAGATCAGGTCGAGCGGCTGCCTATCGTATCTCCTGGGTTGCCCTGAGAAAAAAAAGTGCGTCGTCATCGATCCTGAGCTCGACAAGACCGACGAGTATATCGAGCTGGCTAAGTTTTTTTCTTCGGAACTGCTTTACGCCATCGACACCCATACCCATGCCGACCATAACTCCGCCTGCAAGATCCTGCGCGAGAAGCATGGCATCAAGGTGATCATGCACGAAGCCACCGATGCGCCCTATATCGACCTGGCGGTCAAAGATGGAGATCTTATTCATTTTGGCAACGAGTCGATCAAAGTGATATACACCCCCGGACACACTCAAGACGCCATGTGCCTTCTATGCCGCGACCGCGTTTTTACCGGCGATACGCTCCTCATCGGCGGCTGCGGCAGGACCGACTTACCCGGCGGCAGCGCCGAGCAACAATACGAGAGCTTGCGCAAGCTGAGCGCTCTCGGCGACGAAGTTCGGGTTTATCCCGGCCATGACTATCGCGAAGCCGTTTCAACTCTGGGCGATGAAAAGCAAAAAAACACGCGCATGCTGTTTCCGAGCAAACAGGAGTTTGTGCAGTTCATGACCTCGCGCAAACCACCGTTGCCGCGAAAAATCGAAGGCGCTCTCGAATGGAACCGCACGCCTATCCAAGGCACCCAGAGGGGTATGGGCGAAGGAATTTAGCAGGCTGTGAAAAAGACTCCTATGCTTCGTTGCGTTCGCCAGACTCGCTTCAACGTACTGAAGCATACGCCTCAGCTCATCGAACTTCGCGCGCCTCGCCTATGAGATCTTTGAGCAGCCTGCTAGTCTTTGAGAAGTCGTAACAGCATCTGAGAATCATCATCACTTTGCTGTAAGAGCTGTCCCCGTTCTCTCGAATTGTTTTTGGTGACTTCTGGTACCTTTTTAGCATCTCGTTGATTGATTTCTATCCTTCCGAAAAAACATGAACCGGTCCAGAAGCTGGTCGACAGCTGACGTCCTCGCCACGATTCGCCGCTACTGGGGATACTCCGAGCTACGCCCATTGCAGGAGGAAGCGATGCGGGCCGCTCTCGATGGCCGCGATTCGCTGGTCGTCATGCCTACAGGAGGCGGCAAGTCGTTGTGCTATCAAGTTCCCGCCGAGCTTGCCCAACGCACCGATATTGTGGTCTCGCCGCTTATCTCCTTGATGAAGGATCAGGTCGACGGCCTGAGGGAGTGCGGCTATGCGGCGGCGGCACTCTACAGCGGCATGCCTCTGCACGCAATCCAGGAAACCGAAGAGCAGCTTGCCGCCGGACGTTATCGGTTGGTGTTTGTCGCGCCTGAACGGCTATTGACGGCGCGATTTCTCCAACTCATCGCGCCGCTCAAAGTTCGCGCCTTCGCCATCGATGAGGCCCACTGTATCAGCCAATGGGGTCATGACTTCCGCCCGGAATATCGCCAGCTGGCCGAACTCAAGACGCGTTTTCCGCGCGCGAGCATTCACGCATACACCGCGACCGCCACGCAGCGCGTGCGCGCCGACATAATCGAGCAGCTTCGGCTTAGTAAGCCAGTGGTGCTGGTCGGCACTTTCGATCGTCCCAATCTGGTCTACCGGATCATTCCACGCATCGATGGACGGGCTCAGGTGCTCGAAGCGTTGCGGCGTCATCCCGGGCAAGCGGCAATCGTCTACTGCCTGAGCAGGAACGATACTGAATCCATGGCCGAGGCGCTAAAGACCAGCGGCTTGCGCGCGGCTTCTTACCACGCCGGTATGGACGCAGATGCGCGGCGCCATACCCAGGAGGCGTTTTCCTCAGAAACGTTGGACGTGGTCGCGGCGACGGTCGCCTTCGGGATGGGGATCGATCGCAGCGACGTGCGCTGCGTCATTCACGCCGCCATGCCCAAATCCATCGAGCATTATCAGCAGGAGACCGGCCGCGCCGGGCGCGACGGCTTGGAAGCGGAATGCGTTCTCCTATATTCGGCGGCTGACGTGCTCCGTTGGGAATCGCTGATCGAAAAGAGCGCTGCCGAGTCCAACCCAGCCTCGGAGAGCATCGCCGCAGCGCGAGAACTCCTCGCACAGATGCGCGGGTTATGCACCACTGTTCATTGCCGGCACCGTGCCTTGTCGGAATACTTCGGCCAAGATTATTCCAAATCGCAATGCGGTGCCTGTGACGTCTGCTTCGGCGAGGTCCAAGGTTTAACCGATGCGACGCTTGCGGCGCAGAAAATTTTGTCCTGCATAGCTCGAGCAGGACAGCAATTCGGCGCCGAACACATTGTCGACGTGCTCCTGGGTGCGCAAACCGAACGGGTGCGACGCTGGGGTCATGACAAACTGACCACCTATTCTTTGATGAAGGGGACTGACCGCAAGTCGGTCACCAACATGATTTATCAGCTTCTCGATGAGGGTCTGCTCGAACGAACCCGCGATGAGCGGCCGGTTCTCAAACTCAACGATGCGTCGTGGTCGGTACTACGCAGCCAGCGCACGGTTCAACTGCTGCAGCCAAAAACCAAGGTTCGTAAGAGCCGTCCTGAAGAAGAGTCTTGGAAGAATGTTGACAGTGATCTGTTCGCGAGCCTGCGGAGTCTACGGCGCGAACTCGCCGCCGAGCGCGGCGTTCCGGCATACGTGTTATTTAGCGATGCCACCCTGCGTGACATGGCGCGCGCAAAACCACGATCAGCCGCTGCGCTGCTGAGCATCCGCGGCGTCGGTGAACGCAAGCTGGCCGACCTGGGGGAGCGTTTTCTCGAAGTGATTGCGAAGCATTGTCGAGAAAACCGCTTGTCGGTGGATGTCAGTTGAGTTTCCGGAAACCAACGCGTGAACATGCCGTGGAAAAGCGTCGCCGCATCCAGGCATTTTTGCGTTTTGCCGGCCTAATCTTTTACTTGGACGATCATCTCAGTTTCCACCGGAGCATCGCCGCCAAGAGACGCCACGCCGATGGCTGCTCGAGCATGCCGACCGCGCTCACCCCATAGCTTAACGTATAGATCGGACTCGCCGTTGATGACTTTAGGCATGTCCTTGAATCCGGGCGCAACGTTTACGTAGCCGGTGACCTTAACAATGCGCTCGACGCGATCAAGATCGCCCAGTGCGACCTTGATAAACGCCAGGTGATTGAGGGCGCAGAATTGCGCCATCTCGTAGGCCTGCTCGACTGTAACCGCATCGCCGACTTTACCCGTGTACTTCCTTTTTCCGTTGACGGTGCCCGTATTGCCGCCCACAAACAGGATATTGCCGACCTGTACACTCGCGATATAGTTTGCCACCGGCGTGGGTGGTGTCGGCACCTCAAAACCAAGTTCTTTTAGCTTTTTTTCAATTTCCATCTTTCCTCCTGTATCAAGTTAGTTGAGAATTTCCTTTGGTATTTCGTTAGTAAGCTAATCCAATTTTTACATTTGCGCGTTCGCCCGTGGATTTCCGTGTTTTGGCACGGGCACAATATTCTCCGGCGAGAAATGGGCGCCGATCGAATCTCCTCTCTGAAAAACGAACTTCGGCCCCGTCTTGACTCGGATTGTCAAATCACCATCGCGGAGAACATATTCTCGGTGGTCGCCGAAATAGGCCGCCAGCTCCACTTTCGTTGGCCACGTGTTTTCCGCAGGCAATTCTTGAAATGTTCCCAGCTGAACATTTTCCGGCCGAATCAGCAGCAATGCCTGTGTCGCGTTGGCGACCTGTCGGTCGATGGTTATTGTCCGATCGTTCCCCAGCACTTTCAGTCGACACCCCTCCGCCTGCGACTCTTCGACGACCGCCTCCAGTAAATTGGCCACGCCGATAAAATCGCTGACAAATTCCGACTGCGGATGCTCGTATATGTCCCACGGTGTACCGACCTGTTCGATACGTCCTTCGTTCATGACGATGATTCGATCCGAAAGCACCATAGCCTCGGCTTGATCGTGAGTCACGTAAAGGGTCGCGATACCGAAGCGAGTTTGCATTTCCCGAAGTTCAAATCGCATTCGTTCCCGGAGCTTGGCGTCAAGATTACTAAGGGGCTCATCCATGAGAAGAATCGAAGGATTGCACGCTAACGCGCGCGCAATGGCTACGCGCTGTTGCTGGCCGCCGCTTAGCCGGCTAGCCATTCTACTCCCGAGCTCCGGTAAGCCGACCATCGTGAGAACCTCTTCGACTTGCTCGCGGATTTGATCAGGAGGTAGCCGACGAACCTTTAAGGGGAATGCAATGTTCTCAAAAACCGTCATGTGGGGCCAGATAGCGTAGGACTGAAAGACCATTCCGAGTTTTCGTTTTTCCGGTGCCACAAACTTGCCCGCGGCGGGGTTGCTTACGACTTGGTCGGCTAAAACAATTTCCCCTTCATCGTTCTCCTCCAGTCCCGCGATTAACCGCAACGTGGTCGTCTTGCCGCATCCGCTTCCTCCCAGAAGTGTAACAAACTCGCCCTGCTCAACTTCGAAGCTTATGCCCGCCACGGCACAAACGTTACCGAAGGATTTTCGTAGATTATTTACTTTGACCGTCGCCATAGCTTTACAAAGTTTTTTAGAGCCGGCCGATTTCCGGAGGGACTCTACCCTCGATCGCCTCCGGGCGCTCTTTCTCGATCAACAAAACTCGTTGAATAGCAGAAAAGCCCGTTAACACAGCCAACATGATAATCGCCAACACACTGACAACCTGCGGCGGTTTTTCCGCCCAAAATTGCAGCAAAACGATGCTGAGCACCTCGGTGCCATATCCGTACAGCAGAATCGGCGTACTAAGATCACGGATAGCGATGAAGACAAAGAAGATTGCGCCGGAGAGCATGCCGGGTCTGATCAAGCGCAGTACGACAGACCAAAGCGTTCGCAGCCAACTTGCACCATGGACCCGAGCACAATCCTCAAGTTCTTGGTGAACTTGCACCATCGTGCCACTGAGGGCACGGACGCCGAGCGGTAGCCCTTTGATGATATATGCAATGAATAGAATCCAAAGCGACCCATAGAAGATCCACAGTCCGGGAATCGTGAGATACGCCCATAGCATACCGGTAGCCAGCACGATCCCCGGAAGCGTCCACGGTAGCCAGCTCAGCAGTTCGAGCCATCGTTTGCCCCAAAAATTCAGGCGAGTCGTCACGTAGGCGATAAGCACGGACAAGGTGACGCCGCCTACAGCCGCGAGGACCGCGAGTATGAGAGTGTTATAGAGCGCTCGCAAAACCATGTCATCTCGAAATGCTTGATAGTAGTGTTTGAGCGTGAAGCTCTCGAACGTGAGCACGCCGACGTTCGACTGGAGCGATGAAAGCAGAAGTTGGCCGATAGGCAAAACAACCGCAAGTACGATATACAGTGCTCCGAATATAAAAGCGGGCCATCTCCAGTGTTTTAGACGCACGAGCCTGGGATTGTAGCCTTTACCGGTTATGGTGGAGTACTGGCGATCGCCTTGAATGCGCCATTGCACATAGACCATGGCGAACGTCAGTAACACAATAGTTATTCCGAGAGCCGTTGCGACGCCGTACCGCGCCGGCTCAAAAAAGGTTATGGCGCGGTATATTTCATTCGTGAACACATAGATTCCTGCGGGTGTGCCGATTAAGACAGGCACCTCAAACGCCTCGATGCCTTGAATGAACGACAAGATGAAAGCGCCGCCAATAGCCGGAGCGACAAGCGGAAGCGTCACTCGTACGAGCGTTCCCAAAGTGCCTGCGCCGCACGTACGCGCGCTTTCCTCAAGGGACGGATCTAACGCTCGAAACGCTCCATAAGTTAGGAGGAAGATGAACGCCGTGGACCCTAGCGCCATGACAAAAATCATCCCGGTATACGAATAAAGGTTGAAAGGCGCCGATTCCAAACCGAACGCGCCCATGAACAGTTGATTGACGATGCCGCTGTGAGGATTGAGCAGCATGAGATAAGCCAGAGCGTTGAAGATCGCCGGAATAAAGAACTGAACCGGTATGAGCACTTCCATAGTGCGGCGCAACGGAACATCGGTCCGAGTAACCAGCCATGCGAGAACAACTCCCCAAATGGTGGCCAGGGTGGTCTTCACAAACGAAAGGAAGAAACTATTGGCAATGACTTTATAGGTGTACGGCGAACTGAACGCATCGATATAGGCCGAGAGCGAAAGCCGGCCGGGCATACCTGGAGGCGCCCCCCAGATGCTACCGACGAACAACATCAGAAAAGGCGGCAAGACTAGAAAGGCAACCAAGATCAATAGACCGGTAGCTAGTACGGTTCTCAGGCGAATCACGAAGTTTTTCAAA
>DASUVS010000016.1:0-6853 GCA_036378835.1 Binatia bacterium
CCCCGGGTGCTTTGCATCAACAACACGGAAGGAATGAATGACTAGCAACTTCGATCGATCGGCCGAAGCCACCTTGCACCTGGCTGAGGAATCCCCACGGCCGCGAGTTGGATTTCTCGGCGTCGGCTGGATCGGCCGCCATCGCCTGCAATCGATTCTCGAATGCGGCGCGGTCGAAATCGTCGCCGTGGCCGATTTCGATGGTGCCGTCGCCCGCGCGGCTGCCGGGCATATTCCCGGAGCGGTGGCCGTGCCGTCGCTTGACGCGCTGCTCGAATCCGAGCTCGACGGCGTGGTGATCGCGACACCGACGGCGTTACACGCCGAGCAAGCTACGGCGGCCCTGGAGAAGCACACGGCCGTTTTTTGTCAAAAGCCTTTGGGGCGAAGCGCCGACGAGACGGCGCGAGTTATTCGAGCTGCGCGGCGGGCGAACCGGCTGTTGGCCGTCGATCTGTCTTATCGCTTTGTCCGTGGTATTCAAAAAATCAAACAGATGATCAGCGCAGGGGAGATTGGCGCCGTGTATGTCGCTGATCTTGTGTTTCATAATGCCTATGGACCAGACAAGGCGTGGTATTACGACCGCAAGTTTTCCGGCGGCGGGTGCCTCATCGACCTCGGCATTCATCTCATCGATCTGGCATTATGGATGCTCGATTTCCCTGAAGTTCAGAACGTCTCGAGCCGACTGTTCAGCCAGGGCAGACCGCTGCAGCAATTGCCGGGAGCTCTCGAAGATTACACGCTGGCGCGCCTGGATCTGGCGAGCGGCGCGACCGTCAATCTTGCCTGTTCCTGGAGATTGCCGGCGGGACGCGACGCTGTGATTCGCGCATCTTTCTTTGGCCCCGCAGGTGGCTTGTCCATTCAAAACGTCGGCGGCTCATTTTACGATTTTTGCGCCCAGCGGCTTCAAGGCACTAACCGAGTGATTCTCGACCAGCCTCCAGACCCATGGGGCGGCCGGGCCGCAGTGGCATGGAGCGAGCGGTTGCGCGCCGATAAAAGCTTCGATGCGCAGATCGAACGAGCTTACCCGGTGGCTGAAGTTATCGATGAAATTTACCGGCAGAACATTGCCGGCTGAGGGAGGGAAATCCCGCGAGTGTTGTTACCGATGCGGCCGATTCTGATGACCGCCGATCCCATCGGCGGAGTTTGGCAATACGCGTTGGAGCTTTGCCGGCAATTGGCCGAGAGCGACGTCAACGTCGTGCTGGCAACCATGGGCAGGCGCCTAGAGCGGAGCGAACGGCTTTCAGTTTGCGGTTTACAGAACGTTGAGTTGTGTGAGAGCGCCCACAAGCTCGAGTGGATGAGGGAGCCATGGAGCGATGTCAAAGCCGCCGGGCAATGGCTGCTCGATCTTGAATCGCGCTTTCGACCGAGCGTGATCCATCTGAATCAATACAGCCATGGCGCCATTTCCTGGAAGGTTCCAGCTTTGGTGGTCGGCCACTCGTGTGTTTACTCGTGGTTTGAAGCCGTCAAACGCGCGCCTCCCGGCGCGGAATGGGCAGACTACGTGCAGGCTGTGCGATTGGGTCTCCAAGGCGCCGATCTAGTCACCGCGCCGAGCCGCTCGATGTTGGCATCCTTGATCAAGCATTATGGACCGTTTGTCGCTGCAGAGCCGATCAACAACGGCTGCAGTGGCGCCCGCTTTATTCCGGGGAGCAAGCAGGACTTCATATTTACGGCCGGTCGCCTTTGGGACGAGGCCAAGAACATCGGTATCCTGAACTCCGTCTGCGGAAAGATTTCCTGGCCGATTTATGCCGCTGGAGAGAGCGTCGCGCCGGACGGCACACCGGCGCTGGTCGATGGGCCGATTTTATTAGGCCGCCTCGATGCGGAAATGCTCACACAGTGGTTTAGCCGCGCAGCGATTTTTATTTTGCCGGCGCGCTACGAGCCATTTGGTTTATCAGCATTGGAGGCGGCGCTCTCTGGCTGCGCCCTGGTGTTGGGAGACACTGAAAGTCTGCGGGAGATTTGGGATGACGCCGCTCTTTTTGTTGGGCCGGAAGATCCCGAGCACATTCGAGAGACGCTCGTCGGATTGATAGCAAATCCATCCCGGCGCGAGGACTTCGCCCGACGCGCGAGAAAACGCGCGGAGCGTTTTACGCCGGATCGAATGGCCCGGGCCTATCTCGAGGTCTATGCGAAACTGCTGCAAGCGCAACCAAGCGTGCTCTTCGAAGAAATGACGCGCGCCGAATACCGATCATGAATATCGCTCTTTTTTACCATTCGCTGGTTTCCGATTGGAACCATGGCAATGCGCACTTCTTGCGCGGCATCGCCTGGGAACTTCAGCGGCGCGGCCATACGCTGCGAATTTTCGAACCAGCCGGCGGCTGGAGCTTGACGAATTTATCGCGAGAGCACGGCCAAGCGCCGCTCGATCTCTTCGCTAAAATATACCCCGGCTTGCGCAGCACCTTTTACGATCCGGCAACTCTCGATCTCGACAAGGCCCTGGACCGCATCGAACTCGTGATCGTTCACGAATGGAATGACCCGGCCTGGGTCGGGCGAATCGGCGCGCACCGCAGAACCCGCGGCGATTACCGGTTATTGTTTCATGACACGCACCATCGATCGGTGACCGAGCCCGAGAAAATGGCGGCCTACGATTTGGCGGACTACGATGGCGCTCTTGTTTTCGGTCAAGCCATCGCCGAGATCTATCGTTCCCGCAACTGGGCTCGAACCGTTTGGGTGTGGCATGAAGCGGCCGACACGAGAGTTTTCATGCCGTTCTCCGATATGCAAAAAGAGGGCGATCTGGTTTGGATCGGCAACTGGGGCGATGAAGAGCGTTCGGCCGAATTGCATGAATTTCTTCTCGAGCCGGTAAAAGCGCTGGGTCTCAAGGCGCGCGTTTACGGCGTCCGCTATCCCGAAGATGCGTTGCAAGCGCTTTCAGATGCCGGCATCGAATACGGCGGCTGGTTGGCAAATTTTGAAGTCCCCGCCGTACTGGCTCGCTTCCGATGCACGGTTCACATCCCGCGCCGGCCTTACGTCAGCGCTTTGCCGGGCGTTCCAACCATTCGTCCGTTCGAAGCGCTGGCCTGCGGGATTCCTCTGGTTTGCGCGCCCTGGGAAGACAGCGAACATCTATTCAGCCCCGGAAGAGATTATCTGATCGCCCGGGATAGCGCCGCCATGAAGCGGCAATTGCAGCGCCTGCTCGTTGATCGTCAACTGGCCGGCGCATTATCTGCGCACGGGCGCCAGACAATCCTCCACCGTCATACCTGCGCCCATCGCGTGGACGAACTGATCGATATCTATCATGCGATCGATGCTCCGATCCCGTCCGGTCAGGCCATGCGCGGCGCGTCCGAGAAGCGGCTATGAAAATCTCGCTTTTTGGCTCGAGCCTGCTGTCGGCGTATTGGAACGGCGCGGCAACGTATTACCGGGGAATGTTAAGCGCGCTTTTTGCGCGAGGCCATCAGATTGTTTTTTATGAGCCCGATGCTTGGGATCGCCAGACTCATCGGGATCTCACCGACACTCCCTATGCGCAAACGGTGGTGTATCCGGTTGACAGAGACTCGAGCGTCGTCGAAATGGTCAAGAAGGCCGCCCGTGAATCGGATCTGCTCATCAAGGCGAGCGGCGTGGGCGTTTTCGATGCGCTGCTGGAACAGGCCGTTATCGATTTGCGCCGCGCCGGCACCATGGCTGCTTTTTGGGATGTCGATGCCGCGGCGACACTGGAACGAATTGGCCAGGATGCTGCCGATCCTTTTCGCGCGCTGATTCCACTCTATGATCTGATCCTTACCTATGGCGGTGGCGATGCGGTGGTGCAGAGCTATCGTCGCCTGGGCGCGCAGCGGTGTTTCCCGATTTACAATGCCTTGGATCCAAGCACACATTATCCCGCGCCGCCTGATCCTAACTATGACGGCGCGTTGAGCTTCCTCGGCAATCGCCTGCCCGATCGCGAGTCGCGGGTATCTGAATTTTTTTTCAAGGCGGCCCAAGCCAATCCGCGCATGCGCTTTGTCCTTGGCGGCAGCGGTTGGGAGGATACGGCGCGAGCCTATCCCAATGTTGCCTATCTTGGCCACGTTTATACCGCGGCACATAACGCCTTCAATTCATCGCCGATGGCGGTCTTGAATGTTTGCCGTGAAAGCATGGCGCGCTGTGGCTATTCTCCACCGACCCGCCTGTTCGAGGTTGCCGGAGCCGCCGGCTGTCTGATTACCGACGCATGGCAGGGCATCGAAAATTTTCTCGAACCAGGCCGCGAATGTTTGGTTGCCAGCGATGGCGATGAAGTCGGCGAGCACCTGCGCGTTTTGACCCAGGTCCAAGCTAAACAGATTGGTCAAGCTGCTTTGCGCCGAATCGTCGGCGAGCATACTTATGCGCACCGCGCCGCTGAGCTGGAGTCGTTGCTGCAGGATCTATGAATACCGATCCGCTCAATATCGTGATCCTGGGTCTTACGATCACTTCGTCCTGGGGCAATGGACATGCGACGACTTACCGGGCTCTGGTGCGCGGGCTCGAACAGCGCGGGCATCAGGTTTTATTTCTCGAGCGCGATATGCCCTGGTATGCCGCGGCGCGCGATCAAGGCGATGCGCGCCAGGGCCGAACGGTTCTTTACCGCAGTTTGGAGCAACTCAAGAAGAGATTTCACGGTGCGGTTCGCGATGCCGATCTGGTCGTCGTGGGCTCGTTTGTGCCGGAGGGAATTGAGCTCGGCGAGTGGGTTGTGGAAACTGCCCGCGGGGTGACGGCCTTTTACGATATCGACACGCCGGTGACTCTGGCTGATGTTGAGCGCGGGGATTCCTTTTACCTTTCCGCCGCATTGATCCGTGAATACCAGCTATATCTCTCCTTTACCGGCGGCCCGATTCTAAAGCGATTGGAACGGCAGTATGGCGCGCCCATGGCGCGAACGCTGTATTGCGCCGTCGATGCCGATTTATACCGGCCCCTGGCGCTGCCTAAGCGCTGGGACTTGGGATATATGGGCACTTACAGCGCCGATCGCCAACAGGTTCTAGAAGAGTTGCTGCTCGAGCCGGCCGGTCGCTGCCCTGATGCGCGTATGGTGGTCGCCGGCCCTCAGTATCCCGGCTCTATCGAGTGGCCCGCCAACGTCGAGCGCATCGAGCATCTGGCGCCGTGCGCGCATCCGGCTTTTTACAACCAGCAAGCGTTTACCCTTAATCTGACGCGGGCCAACATGATTCACGCCGGTTATTCACCGAGTATTCGCTTGTTTGAAGCGGCTGCCTGCGGGTGTCCGATCATCAGCGATTGGTGGGAGGGGCTGGGTGATTTTTTCAAATTCGACGAGGAGATTCTCGTCGCTGATTCACCGGAAAAGACTCTCGAATACCTTTTCGGTCTAAGCGCGCAAGAGCGTGAACTGATCGGTCAACGAGCCCGCGACCGCGTGCTATCGGGTCATACGGCGCCGCGCCGGGCCGCAGAGCTCGAAGGCTATGCCCGCCAGCTCCTCGGCTCGTAACCTCGTTGGGAGACACTGCTGAGCAGATGCGAACGCAAGAACAGGGAGGCCTTTCGTGTGACCTCCCTGTTCAATAGGCTGATTGGGCGTCCGCCGATACTCGAATCTAGTAGAGATAAACGCAACGCCATCGCGCTTATCGCCTTCTGCCTTCGTGCTCGACAATCAGCTGCCGGAGCTACCGCTCGATGAGCCACTCCCGGAGGAACCGCTGCTCGATCCGGTGCTCGCACCGCTCTTGGAAGAACCGCCGGAGGATGAGCCGCTGCCGCCGGTTCCCGATGATCTGCCCGTCGAAGAATCCCCGGCCCCCAATGAGCTGCCGGATGAAGACCCGCTGGAGGATGACTTGTCGCTGGACGGGCTCCGCCCCGACGAGGAAGCGCCACTTCCGGACGAGCTTTTTTCGCTTGAGGAAGCTCCGCTGGACGACGACCCGCTCCCGGAAGCATCTACGCCCAATGCGCTTGCGGTCTTATCGTCGAGCCGTCCGGTTGCTTGCATACCGCTTTCTTTCTGGAAGGCGCGCAGGGCTTGCTGCGTTTTCGGTCCCATGACGCCGTCTGCCGGTCCTGGATCGTGCCCCTTATTTTTTAGCGCTTCCTGAACCTGCTTGATGTTTTCACTGGATTGTCCGCTCATTCCGCGCGCGCTCGGTTGACCACTAGCGCTGCCGCTTCGCATCGCGCTGCCAGAACGACTTGAGCCTGTGGCAGAGCCGCTTTCCTGGCTCGAACTCGAGGACGATGCGCTGCTTCCCTTTTGGCTCGCCGGCTTATCCGAACTTTCCTGTCCTGAAGGCCCTGTCGATCCGCCGGAGCCTTTCGTCTGTGACCACACCAGGTTGCCGTTGAGTGCGATCGTACCGCTAAAAATAATGCCTGATAAAATTAATAGTTTTCGCTGCATCCGTTCTTCTCCTTTCTGTGAATTGTGGCGTTGCGTCCGTTTATGTTTGTGCAACGGATATGCCAGGCGTTTCGACGAAATTGCGTTGCATTCTCAACGGCGCCTTTGGGGAAGGCGGAATGCGAGCGCGGATTCTGTCCCAAACGCGAATAAAGCCGATGAGAGCGTCTTCCGCAACTGGGACGAGTAAACTAGATAAACTAGTCTACATTGACAATGAGGCGAAGAGCGCGATGGGTCCTTGCCTGCATGATCGTGACTTGCTGGTAATGGTCAGATTGTGAGGAAATCGGCAAGCGCCGAGGCATAATCGGTGGATCGGTGCGTTTACTGAAGGGAAATAGCCGTCACCCTCTCGGCGATTTAGTGAGCAGTAGCGAATAAGGAACTTGGCCGAACAATCCAGCTAGGAACGCATATCGC
>DASUVS010000017.1:0-13948 GCA_036378835.1 Binatia bacterium
AAAAGGCTTCTCACCCGTAGTGATGAGAAGCCTTTTTGCATTCTGCAGCGACAGACTTGCTAATTCTCCAGAGTTCGATCGTTACAACGCGCACCCGTACGCTATTGTTCGGCTGGCGCGAATCGGTTCTTCTCACTCGCATTCTAAAAACCTTCGCACTAACATATAGCCCCCCAATTCGTCTCGACTGTGATTCAGAATTGCGCGTAATGAAGGGAATCATCAGCACCGTCCCACAACTGCGCCGCGAGGCGTTCGAACTGTTCTACTTTCAAGACGAACGAGAATCGGGCGCCTAGTTTTCGTTCTTATGCATCGTGGCTTCCTTGAATTGCCGGGTAGAATGCGCAGCCGTGGCACATCCATTGCTCTTTGTACCTTTCAACATCGGGTTTAAACGAAAGGAAGCTTCAATGAAAAACTACATACTATTGCTGGCATTACTCGCGGTGACTCAGTCGAGTTGTGCGTTTCTCGGTGGAGCGGCAACGGGAGCGGTGGCCGCCGGCGCAGGTTATGAGATACAGGCGAAACGACAAATGGATCGATTGGACGAAGATTTCAAAAATAGAAGGATATCGCGCGAGGAGTATGAGGACCGTCGACAGCAGATCCAAAAAGGATCGATCATTTATTAGAGATTCTGATGAAGAATTCGATAACCCAAATACGTATCATTCCGGTTGCGATCTTAGTAACCTTGCTCTCGGGTTGCGTGATTGCGGACGAGGCGGCGCCGCGGGCCGATACCAGGAACGATGATCGCGGTCAGCCGAGCAAGACGCGGCAGCTTGATGCGCGGCAAGCCGACCGGTTTTACCGGATTATGACGCCGCTGCTTAAAAATATGAACAACCCGAAGAGTCCGAAAGAGGTCAAAATCGGCATCGTCGATGAATCTGAAATCAATGCGGCGAACGCTGGTGGCGGCGAGTTTTACGTTACCACCGGACTATTGGAGAAGGCCAGCGACGAACAATTGCGCGTCATCATGGCCCATGAAATCGCGCATGACGACCTCGGTCATGTGGCTAAGCTTCAGGGGTTAGGCGCGGGATTGAACATAGGAGTGATCCTTTTAGAGCAAATTCTCCCGGGCAGCAGCGCGGTGACGCCGATTGCGGGGAGCCTCATAGCTCGGGGCTATAGCCGGAACGAAGAGTATGCCGCCGATCGGCATGGTGTCGAAATTTTGCAACGCGCCGGATACTCGAAAGATGTTTTAATCAACGCGCTAAACTGGGTCACTCGCACATCGGGTGGCGGCGGTGGCGGCGGCTTTCTTTCCACCCATCCAGCCACGGAAGATCGCATCGCGCAGTTACAAAAGTTGCGATAACAGAGGACGCGCGCGTGAAACCACAACCCGTAATAACCACGCCTCGCGCTATTTTCACGCTAGCTGCAGTTTCGGCAATGCCCATGATCTACTCGGGCTGTGGAGATCTTGCGTTGTTGGGGAGACCCGCGCTCGACGCGCGCTCCCGGCGCGAGAACGCCGAATTTATCGGGACGGTGGAGGAGGTGGATCATAGCCGCGGCGAGCTTTATTTACGCACCCAAGGAGGGCAGAGCCAGATCGTTACCTACACAAACCGCACCCAGATCATCCTCGATGGAGAGGAAACTGCGGCCAGTGCGATCGAGCGCGGTGACATCATCGAGGTTCGGATGCATGGAAGCGCCGACGGGCGCGCGGTGGCGGACTTCATCCGTGTGCGTGAACGGGGACAGACCGGCACCACTAGCATTGAAGGAGCGGTTGAGCGGGTGCTCAGTGAACGGAGTGTAGTCGAGCTGCGTACTTCCGCGGGCGCTTTAATCAGCGTGTACCTGCCGCAGAATTCTCCGGACATCATTCAGGATGAGTTTAGCCGGCTGCGCTCCGGCGATTTTGTTCGCTTTCGAGGCAGTTTCTTGGGCGAGAACCGGTTTGAATCAACCGGCATCCTCACACATCCCGACTGACGAAGGAGAATTATCATGCAGTTTTACATTTCCTTGCAGCCGTTGATCGCCTTGATTGCCGGAATTCTCATCTTGTTGATTCCGAGGCTGCTGAATTACGTGGTGGCCTTATATTTAATAATTACCGGAGTTCTTGGGCTGACGAGAATGTAGAGAAGAAAAGCTGTGCAACCGTACAAGAAGATCGAGACAAAATGCTTGCTGATTGTCTTTTTAACCGTGGGTTAATGCGAAGGAGGATAAGGCCATGCTAAGTTGGGCAATTACTTTTTTGATTATCGGCTTAATCGCAGGGCTTCTAGGACTTACCGGGATCGCGGGAGCGGCGACACAAATCGCCTGGATCCTGTTCGTAGTGTTCCTGGTTCTGTTTGTCGTCAGCTTGATAATGGGTCGTCGCTCAAGCGTTTGAGGTGACCATACCTGGACCGGAGTATGTTTGCGCTGTGCCCGAGCTTGGGACTGCCGAGGTGAACTATCGTGAATTCTTTTCCCATCCTCGTCGCCGAGGACAATCAGGATCTTCTCAATCTGATCGTGAAGTACTTGGAGCTTTGCGGTTGGCGCGCAGCGGCGGCAAACACCCGGGAGAATTTTTGGCTACAGCTTGAGCGACAAAGGCCCGAATTGATACTACTTGACGTGACGCTTCACGTCAGCGAAGCGACTTCGTTGCTTAATGAACTTAAAAGCGATGGGCGCTTTACCGATATTCCGGTGATAGCCATGACGGCGAACGGCTCGATGCGCCAGAAAAATCTTTGTATCGCCGCCGGATGTGATCGGGTATTGGCCAAGCCGTTTCACTTGGATCAACTGCGGCGGCTTGTCCGATGTTTTGCTAGCAATCACAAGAACGAACAAAAAACAGGAGGGATCATAATGAAGAAGCCGATCAAGCACTTTGCCGCAGTAGCGCTCTTGGCTGTCGCACTTTTCGGGTGTCAAGCGATGACCGGGCGAACCGCGGGACAAAACGTCGACGATGCGCGGATCTCGACTGCGGTTCAGACGACCTTGACGTCCGACAAGGCATCGAATTTTACCCGTATCGATGTCGATACTACAAACGGCGTGGTTTACTTGAACGGCACGGTACAAAGCGCCGAACAGAAGGCGCGTGCCGAGCAGTTAGCGGGTCGTGTCGACGGTGTTAAGAAGGTTGTTAATAACCTGCAGGTGGGCAAATCTTAGAATCGTTGCGTCAAACTGGATCTACTCATCTCCAGGTTCGGGCGGCTTGCTGATGGCGGCAACGATGGACAACAATCATGTGAGACGGCGAGCAAGCCGAGCAATCCGATCCGTGCTCCATCGGGAGTCAGTTAAGCCACCGCCCGCGCCCAGGCGAGAACCGCCAAACCGGCGCAAGAAGCCGCCCGTCAATGAGCCACCTTCGCGTAAACCCGGAACATCGGATCCGCAAGATCCGCCTCCCGCCGGCGATCCACCACCCAAACGACCGCCGGAGAAGCTAAGCGCACTGTTTGTTCCCGCCACAGTCGGGTTCTGGGCTCGAGCCGCCAGCAGTCGAAAGCATAGACGGGCTGTTCCATGAAGCCCGCCGGGCAGGAAGGATCGGAGCCTCGCCAGGATGAGGACAAGGCCGATCTCCAGGACTTGCTGCCCACTCAACGTGCTCTGGATATCCGTTCGGTTTCGCTCACCGGGCTTTTCGTACTCGCCACCTTTTACACACTCTATTTTGCGCGCGATTTTATTCTGCCGATACTGCTGGCGTGGATTTTGAGCTCTCTCTTGGCGCCCATTGTTCGCCTCTTTAAACGTGTGCGTATCCCTGAACCTTTGAGCGCGCTGTTCATCATCTTGGCGTTATTGGGGATATTATCTTACGGCGTTTATTCTTTATCAGATCCCGTTGCAGCCTGGATTCATAGAGCACCGCAGGTACTTACCGATGTCCGCGCCAAGCTGCAGAACTTCATTCAACCGGTCGCGCAGGTGCAGCAGACCACCAAGGAAATTGACAAAATGACGAGCCTCGGAAAGGACGAGGAAGCGCCCGCAGTAGAATTAAAAAAACCCGGGATGGGTGAAGTCCTTTTAAGGCGCGCTAAGGATTTCTTACTCGGCGGCGGTGTGATGCTGATCTTGCTTTACTTTTTGCTGGCTTCGGGAGATCTGTTCTTGTTGAAACTAGTTAAAATCCTGCCAACAATGGAAAACAAGAAAGTGGCTGTCGAAATTTACCGACACATCGAAAAAGACGTATCCACCTATCTGACAGTTGTAACTCTCATCTACATCGGTTTCGGGTGTGTCATTGGATCTGCGATGTATTTTCTCGGCATGCCCAATCCTTGGTTGTGGGGCGTGATGGCGGCTGTCCTTGGGTACATCCCTTACCTGGGCGCGCTAGTCGGACTCAGTACGGTTACTGTCGTGGCGATCCTCACATTTGACGATATCTATAGAATTTTATCGGTTCCGGTGATCTACTTTACCGCCGATACGATCCAGGCCAATTTGATCTTCCCTATGGCGTTAGGCCGGAGACTGGCTCTCAACCCCGTAGTTATTTTTATTTGGCTGATTTTCTGCGGTTGGATCTGGGGTATCACCGGTGCTTTAGTGGCGGTGCCCCTTCTGGCGATTATTAAAATCATCTCCGACCAGGTCGAACAACTTGCGCCCATCGGCGAATTCCTCGGCAGCGAGAGCAAGGCCGCTTCGCCCTAACGTGGCACGCCCAGGCAATGTGAAGAAGGGGTTAATACCGTTTGTGCCAGAGAATGCCAACGCCGCTTGATCCCGTGGTGGACGTCGAAGTGGTGATCTTCCAATCGGGTCCGATCTGGTATTCTATCGAGACTTCCTGTCCGGCTTCTCCCGACAAATCCTGTGAGATGGAAACATAGGTGCGGTCGCCTATGTATCGGCGGACGCCGACCTGACCTCCGCCGGCATCGATCTCACCGATGTCCAGTCCTAATCTGTCCAGTCCCAGCGCCTCAGAAACCGCCCCTGCAACTTTTGACGCCGCAAACCCGCCCGCCATCTCGGCCGCACTTTGCTGCATTGTGTTCTGTTCGTTTCGGTTCAAAGTATTAAGCGGCTTGCCAAAGAGCAGGAGCGCCAAAATATCGGCTTGTTCCAATGTCGGATCGCTACGTAGCGTCAGAACAGGTTTATCCAAAGTGCCCGTGACGATGACTTCAACTTGGTATTGCTGTAAACGGTGCTGCGCGACAATGTCGAGCGCGGGATTCAGAGTTTCATCGCCCCTAAATTCCACCGAGCCGCGGCTTAGATTAAAGCGTCTGCCTTGAAAACCGATCCATCCTCTCACGACTGTAATCGTCCCCACCAGAGTCATCTCTTTGCCAGCTTCTTTAACCACACGTAGTTTTCCGCTTAGCTCCACGTTGGCTTCCGGGTGTCGGATCCACGCCTGATTCGGCACGACCACTGACAAATCCACTCTGGCGTTCTTAAAAAGTTCATTCTCGCCTGGTCGCGCGGTTTTGTTCTCTTGGGGCTGCGCCTCCTCGAGGGTTCGACCTCGGACGATGACGATGGTTTCGTCGCGCGTCAGCGGTCTCCTACCACGACTTAGAAAAGCTAAGTCTGGGCGCACTTCGGCATTGAGGACTTCGATCTGCCCCTTCAATGAAGGCTTTCCCAGAGGCCCCTGCACTTCGATAGTGCCCGCCACCGTTGCCCGGTATCGCTGTGTTTCTATCACCGGCCAACGGGAAAGGGCCAGGGAAATCTTGAAGTCCTCGGGGCTATAATCTTTCAGAGATAGGATACCGCTGCCGTTTAGACGGCCGTCTTTGGCGCGGGCCGAAATCTGGCGCAGCGAAACAGTTTGTCCGTCGAATTTTCCGTCCGCATTGATGGCGGCAACCTGCACGCCAAGCGGCTTAAGCGCGACGCCTCCGTCTCGCAGCTGAAATGTGCCGCGGAGTATCGGTTTGGTCACCGGGCCTTGGGCAGTGACATCTAAGGCGATGATACCAGCGATACTCTGCGCCGCATCGCCACTGAACGCGTTTAAAAAAGCGATGCTCAAACCACTTGATTGAACTCGCAGGTTCATATCGCCGGTAGCTTCCGCTTGCCACTGGGGGCTCCATCTCAGAATAAGCGGAATCGTGCCGTTTGCGGTCAACACATGATCGGCGTTCTGGCGCACGGTCAACTTGATATCGGCGGTGCGAGATCTGTAGGCGATATCACCTATAATGCCGCCATAGCTCTGTCCGCCGATGCTACTATCGGTCAGATTCGCTGATGCGTTGATTTCCGGGTCCGCCGCCGTTCCGGTGACCTGAGCACGCACTGCCAAAGTCCCGGTCATAGGGAGCGGTTTCGGTAACAATGCCGAGACTGTGCTGATCGGGAACCCTTCCACCGTGACCGCGAGATCCTGTTTACCGCTGGTGGCGAATCGGCCGTTGATCGCTACCTGTTGGACGCGATTTCTTAGCAGCAAACCGTCGATGTCGAAGTTATCGCCGCGTATCATGATCGTTGCCGGTCGGGAGAGCTGCCAAACTCCATCATCGAGGCTCAAGCCGACCCTATCCAGTCGAGCGACCATCAGTTGCGGCTGATAGTCCAATTGCCCCGTGAGAATATGCGTGCGCTTGGCCTGATCCACGGCTTTCAAGTCGATCCCGAGCTCATAATTCTTTTTAGTGGAGAGTCCGATGGAGCCGTCGAGTCTTTGCAGCCGGATTCCTGCTTGGATCTCATCGAGTCGAATCTTCATGGTTCCTTGCGGCAGGGACTGCGTACCGGCGAGGCGGAGGTCAAAATCAATGTTGCCGCTCTTGGTTGTCGTATTCTGCAGCCGTAATCCCGCAAGCTTCATTGTGCCTTGTGACCGGAGGTCGGCAATATTGCCGCTGGCGCGGCCGGTCAGCTCGATGGAACCTGACCCTTTCTGATTCGCTAAAACGAGCCACGGCGTTAGGTTCGCGGAGCGAACAACATACTGCAGCTTGCCGTTTTGTTTTGGATCGAGACCAACATCGCCTTGCACCGTAAGCATTGCATCCTCAGTCCTGGCCGTTGCCTCGAGAATCTGAAGTCGCTGCTGTGCGAGGTTGGCAATCACAGAACCTTGTTGCACTTCCACCGGCCCGATCGTCGATGGCAAGATCTTTAGGTCCGTGCTGGCGACCATGTCGCTGGGAGTGAGTCCGGCGCCTTTGATAGTGCCTTTGAGGCTGATCTTACCTGTAATTTGCTTCTGATCGCCCGCTGCTTTTTCTATATCGAGATTTTCCACGCCAAGAGAGAGTTGGTACGCAGGTTTTTCCTTGAGAGAAACTTCGCCTTGCCATGAAGCGAGACCCATTTTGCCCTTTAAGTTTCCATTGATCTGCGCAACGCTCTCATGCATTCGGCCATCCATGGAAAATTCTCCCAGGGCCCAAGCTCCAACACCGGCATTCTGGATCCGAATCACGCCTTTGGCATCGAGATCAGCCATCGAAAGACCCTTGCCGCCGCCCTCAAGAGCCGCGCTCGCAACGCCGCCGATATCGTTCCTGCCAAGCAATCTTGCTAGATCAAAACCGCTTAGGTTAATCTTTCCGCGATAACCCGGTGTTTCTCCGGCCGCGTCGAGCTCAAGATTCCCCGCCAATTTAGCGCCGGCCGCCGCCAAATCGATATCAAAAGACAGCGCATTGAGCGGTCCGTTGACTGTGATAGACCCGACTACGTCTTGCCTGATCGGCCAGTCGGCAAAAACACGGCCAACATCGTGCGGGGCAAGCCGTTCAACGACGATTTTCATGTCCAAGTTGGTGTCCTGCAGGTCGGCGATTTTGCCATCGAGTTTGACTCGCGAGTCTCCGGTGGTAACTACGAAATTTGCCAATTCAAGTCTGTCTGTACCGTCAGTTTCACGGTACGCCAAGGCGCCATCGATCTTCAGCTCAGGTAAGCCCGGCGAATTGAGTTGCGCGGCCACGTGACTGAGGTCGATAGTGAGCGTACTAGGGCGAGCATCGATCCGGCCGTCGACAATGACGTTCTCTAGCGTGTAGTTTTGCGGTTGCGGACCCGTAAGTCTCAGTTCGATGTGTCCTTCTCGTAAACTGACGGAGTTCAAGGACAAAACGAGCCCTGAGGGTTCTTCGCTCTGTGGCTGCTTTGGGGAAAAAGCTTGCACGATGTTCAGCTGATTATCTTCATCACGTCTCAAACGAAGCGTCGGCCGGCTGCCTGCGAGTTGAAAAATGTGCAAGCGTCCCCATATCAGTGGAAATAGTGAGTAGGAAATCGTCAGTTCGTGCACCGCGAGAATTTCATCGCCTTCGTGACGTACGACGACATCGTGCAGAATAACATTGCCCCAGAGAGAGCCGTCGATTTCTCCTAAACTGAGGGAGCCCACGATCGTATCGTTGATCGCCGTCACCAGTTTATCGCGGACAAATTCACGAAACCGGTCGGTGTGAGTGATGATTGCCGCCGCGATGATCAAGAGCAGCAGCAAAAACCCGAGTCTCAGGGCTAT
The DNA here is from genome assembly GCA_036378835.1 of Binatia bacterium. Lineage (GTDB taxonomy): Bacteria > Desulfobacterota > Binatia > UBA9968 > UBA9968 > WHTF01. The sequence goes on from DASUVS010000017.1 coordinate 8,468, forward strand.
GCGATACAAAATGGCCAACAATCTGCTCATTCTAAAAGGCTGCCCCTACACTGAAGTGAATCTGCCAAGCACGGTCGCCGCGCGGGGGATTGAAAGGAAAACCGATATCTAGCCGCAATGGACCCACAGGCGTGGTATAGCTTAGGCCGAAGCCCGTTGAGAATTGGAGATCGTTGACGGGAATATCAAATGATTTCAACGAAACCTGGCCGAAGTCGAGGAACAGGGCGCCCCCTAATTCCCGCCAAACCGGACGACGCACTTCCACCGAACCTTCAATCAAGCTGAGACCGCCGAGCGGTTCGTCGTCACTGTTGAGAGGGCCGAGGCGGCGCCTGCCGTAACCGCGGACACTGCTCTGGCCGCCAGCAAAGAAGCGCTCAAATAACGGATAGTTCTTTTTTGAGCCGATAGCGTCGGCGACTCCTAACTTTAAACGTCCGGCAAAGATGGTGTCCCAGCCTATGGGGAAGTATTTTTTCGCTTCGCCTGTTAGTTTGAAGAATTCATAGGGACCACCCCAGATGCCGCCGCCTTGATCCGCGTTGAAGGAAAAGATCTCACCTTGGCTTGGTTTGAATAAGTCATCAGTGCTGTTCCAAACCAGCCCCAAAGAAGGACCGGTCAAGATACCTTTCGTTCTGATCTCTCCCAAAGCTTGTGGCGTCGCGTCCGCCACATCACTAAGCTGATTGTACTCGACGCGATAGCCCAAGAAGCTAAGAAGCCTTGGCGAGAAGCGATGCTCAAGACGGCCGGAAAATCGACTTACGTTGCGTTTGAAGGTTTCCTCGTCTTCCTGATCGTGGCGCAGATTTAGTCCGGCCTGGGTCTGCCGTGTAAAAAAGTGAGGCTGAATAAAATCGATTGCTCCACTGACGAGGATGGAAGAGTATTTGCCTCGAATCGACAATCGCCTTCCGTCGCCCAGCCAGTTTTGATGACGCCAATCCAGTGAAACGCGGAATTCCTCCTCTGTGCTGTAACCGAATCCGAGACTGATCTCGCGTGGCGGCTTTTCAGTAACTTGAACTTCCATCGGAACCACCGTTGACTTTTCGGCACTCTCCCGGGGATTGATTGCGATGGCGCTGAACAAATCCAACGCCAGGATTTGCTGGCGTGATTCCCGGATCTTTTTTAGCGAGAACATTTCGCCGGGCTGGTAAGCCAGCTCTCTCCGGATCAAATAGGGTTCGACCTGCTCGCTTCCCTTGATCTCGGTTTCATCAAACACAGCCTTGGGTCCGGGCTGCGCCGAGTAGCGGACAACAGCCTGATCTTGTTCCAGATCTACCTCGGCGCGGCGTTGTGTCTGAGTGTGCGCATGGCCGTTGTCCATCAGATGATTACGCAAGAAGAGCTCCGCGTCCTGATACTTCTGTTCCCGGAAAATCTCGCCGGGGGTGAAGGGAAATTTCTCGGGCAAAGGCGGATGCTCTGGCGATTCAGCGTTAACTTCTATAAGCACCTGTGAGACCACGACCGGACTGTTCTCTTCGATGTAAATGTTGAGACTCACGAGGCCGCGAGTGTCATCAGGATCGATGTCGTGAGTTATGAGGTTTTTGTAATAACCCTCCGACTGATAAAAGCGCCTCAGCCGATCGAGGTCCGTCGCAAACGTAACCGTGTCGAAAAGCGGCCGCTCTTCCCACAACCCGTACCAGGGGCGTGCCTGGGTCACCATTTCGGCGAGAAGTTGGCTATCGGAAAAACGCTGGTTTCCTGAAATCTTTATTTTGTCCACCCGCCACTCGCGCGCCGAATCGAGCTGTTCGAGTTGAATGGCCATGACGCGGCACATCAACAGTAGCCACACCGCCAGTGCAGAGAACAAACAGAATATGAATTTCATTTACCGATCTCGAATATCCAGTTCTCAACTAACATCCTCATCAACGCAAGCGTGAATTGTTCGTTCCCGTGCCTTTGCTTCTCCAGGCTTATCGCTCCATCGGTATACAAGCGTCCATCAGCTTGGAGATTCGGGTTCATTTAGGTTTGCACCCTTCGTCCGCCGGCTCAATAGGCTCCTAAGTCGGAGCACCATCGGCACCCTGACAGAATTGGATCTACCCGTGCCTTTCTCGTTCGAGGCTTCGCTTGATCATTGCAGTGTGTCTGGATGATTCGGAGCTGGAAACTGGGCGGCTCTGAAAGCGCGACGATGCGGCAACGGTGCTGAGAACGTGGTCGTGTATTCTTACTTCTATTCGAGTTGATGTAGCAATGGCTAATCGGAATCGGTGGGCATGGCTTACTCTCGGTAGGCGATCGTGCTGAGTAACGCGTTCTCTGCCTGACGCGAGTCAAGGCGTGTATGCTGGACCACGATCGGTATGTCGGATTCGATGACGCTGGCAAAATCGGTAGCCAGGGGAATTTTTTCCGGATCTCTCAAATCGTTAAACCGGACGTGCTTTGTCCGGCGCGCGGCCACCGTAATCGCGTACGGCCCGGCAGGTTCGCGATCAGAGAAGAAGACGGTAATCACGACGTGAGCGTCTTGATCCGCGGTGTTGAGCAAGCAGACCGTCTCATGGCTGGTGAATTCGGGTTCGGGACCGTTGCTCCAGCCGGGAATATAGCCCTCCGGGATCGCCCAAAGCCTTGCTCCGATTGCGTTCATCTGTGTCTCCTAGTTTGGTTGCCCGGGCCGTGAGCCGGCTTTAAGTTTCCGCCGGTATCTGCGCTCTGGCGTAGCGAACCCTTTGTTCGGCTCGACGATTTCGAACGGGAATTCCCTCGCGAGGCCGTCGACGCTATAACGCAACCAACATGCCAATAGCATTTAGCGAGTGCGTTTCAGGAAACGCGAATGCTGTCCAGCTGTGGAATTCACCGCAGATTACGTTCCGGGTGTGAGACGTCCTAGGAGTGTGCTAAGCTTTGATATTGATTTATCGCCGAGATTAGTTGCATGATAAGCAGAGACCGTAGTCGGCTGGCTATGCGGATTAAAGGTCACGGTAGAGATAAGGCGCGATGACAGTCAACGAACCCGCAATTCAAAGCCGAGCATGTGCGCCACCGCTCGACGAGAGCATCCTGGTAGCGCTCTACAACGGAATTCCTGAAGCGGTAATTGTTATCGAATTCGGTTCGCGCCGTATCGTCTACTGGAACGACGGCGCGTCCTTGTTGTTTGGCTATTCGGCTCAAGAGATCTTGCAGCAGACCACCGAACGACTCTATCTCGACAAAAACTGGTTCGATCGTATCTACCAAACCTCCACTCCTGAAATCGAGCAAAGCGGCTGTTGGCGCGGTGAATGGCAATATCGCCGGCGCGACGGATCGCTTTTCGCCGCGGAGGCGACCTGCACGCTTCTGCGAACGGATAAAGGCGCCTATGTGGTCAAGGTTATTCGTGAGGTTACCGAGCGCAAGGAAGCGGAGAAGATTATTCTCGAATTGAATCAGCGCTTGGCGCAGCGCGTCGTCGAACAAACATCCGAGTTAATGTCAAAAACCGAGGAGCTCCAGCATGAGGAGGCGCAACGTAAACAGGTTGAGCAAATCCTCGGCAATTTGCTCCGCAACATCACCAATTACGCGGTTCTGATAACGGATGCCGATGGCCGCGTCGTTGACTGGAACCGCACCGCAACGCGCATCCTGGGCCGCGAGAGTGCCGACATGACAGACCAGCGGCTGTCGGTTTTCTTTGCCGATGAAGAAGGACGGCAGGCGTTGATACAAAAGGCGCTCGAGGAGGCGAGTGATCAAGGAACGTTTCGCGATTACCAACTGCTGGTGCGGAAAGACGGCTCACGATTTTATGCCAGGGTCATTGTCTTTGCGCTGCGTGACAATGCCGACGGCTTGCAGGGATTTCTGATTCTCCTGCGCGATGACTCACAGGAGCGTAACCTGAGAGAGAAGTTACGCGAAAAGGAACATCTGGCGGCGATTGGAACCGCGGCATCCATGCTGGCTCATGAAATCGGTAATCCGCTGAACGGCATTTCCACCACCGTGCAACTGCTTGAGCGGTTTATCAGCCGAGAGGGGATCAAAGCGCCGGCGCACATGCTCGCGACGTTGAAAGACTTGAAAAGCGAGATCGACCGGCTTACTTCGCTATTGAATGAATTCAAAACTATCGCGCGCCCTCAAAGACTTAACGTTCAACCGGTGAACCTCGCCAGCGTCATTCAAGAAACGATTTCAGGATTGGATATGGACGGCAAAGGGGACGTGCAGATTGTTTGGGACTGTGCACCGGACCTGCCGCCCATCCGCGGTGACGCGGCCAAGCTCAAGCAGGCATTTCTCAATCTTTTTAAAAATGCCGTGGAGGCCATGCCATACGGCGGCACTCTCTCTACAAAGGGATACCTAAGCGCCGGCTCGATCTGTATCGACATCAGTGACACCGGGATCGGTATCCCCGATGATCTAAAGGTCTTTGATCTGTTCAGCTCGACAAAGCCTCACGGTACCGGTTTGGGGTTGTTCATTGTGCAGCAAATTATTCTTGCGCACGACGGCGTGGTTTCTTACGCCAGCAAAGTAGGCAAGGGGACGACCTTTCACTTGACCTTACCTGGAAGCACAACACCGGAAGGGGTTGCCGACACCCGCCGTAACTAGCTTCGGGGGTATCACCACAAAAGTGATCCCCCTTACAGCCATCTCGCTGTTACTCGGAGCCCAAGGCGCGGTCGAGTTCATCGTCTTTGAATGGCAGCCGCTCGGTATCTCCGTTGGCCCCTAATGTACGTTGTCTCTTCTCCAATGCGGTTGCGCAATCGATGCAAAGCGCCGCTGTCGGCATTGCCTTGAGCCGACCAGGGCCTATATCATTGCCGCATCGTTCACACTCGCCAAAAGTTCCCGCATCGATTCGCTCCAAAGCCTCATCGATTTGCCGCAGCAATATCTGCCCGCGCTCTGTGAGGCTACTTTCCAAACGAGTCATGCGATCCTTTTGAGCGCTCTCCTCGAGTTCGCTTTCACGATCTTCTAGCGCCGGCTCAACTTCATTCTGCGTACCGACGATTTCCTGCAACAACAGCGAAGAGCGTTTGCGCCGCAGAGTCGCGCCGAGTTCCTTAGCCAATCGATTGTTCATTTGAAGTTCTCCCTTAGTCATCGTAACGAAAGAATCGCCACCGGCATGCCGACATGAGTGCGATATCGTGACAATCATCCTGCGCATTTGTTTTACCTCAGATCACGCTAGCCAGCGCGGCCGAGTCGCCCGCGCTGACTCTGGCCGAGGGGCGCTGAGGCATAATCTAGCACCGCTTTAAAGCGTCAGGTTGGTGTGCAAAGCGAAGGCCAAGTGTAGTAACCGGACTGATCTCGGTTGAGTGAAGAAGCGCCGAGTGGATTGGTTCGCGATGGGCTATCACTTTTTCCGGCGTCCTATAGTTGGCAATCTAATCGAGGCAGTCGTCCCGTCCCTGGGAAGAGAGTCTCTAAGCCTACAATTGTCTGTCTGCAGTTCTCAATTTACTGCCGCTCACCGCT
>DASUVS010000018.1:0-3569 GCA_036378835.1 Binatia bacterium
ATCGAGCTTTGGATTACACGTTAACAGTGGCGGGGTTCTTTTCAGTACCTAACTCCCCAGTCTTTTTAGGCCCGAACATGTTCGTCCTGTTGCCCGCATCAATATTACTTTTCATCCGTCCAATATTAGAGATTTGTTTCTCACAAGTTCATTATTCCACCTCTTACCGGACTTAGCTATAGAGTGATCTCGGCAACGAGCATGGTCCTCACTCAGCGGTTGAAGGCGCACGATAAGCGTTGTCACGTTGACTGCAATATGGGATAGAGTATAGCCATCGCAAAGCTCACTAAACTCAAACAAGGAGGATTTGACGATGAAGCGTTTTCTAACTTTAGCGATTGCATTTTTATTTATGGCGACGGTAGCTATCGCCGCTGAACCAAAAGATTACCAGGTTACCGGACCGGTTCTCGACGTGAAGGAGGACGTCATTGTCGTTCAGAAGGGTGACGAAAAATGGGAGATTGGTCGCGACAAAGGCACCAAGATCAAAGGGGGCGACCTCAAGAAAGGTTCAAGAGTAACCGTCCATTACAAAATGACCGCGTCGAGCATCGATGTCAAAGACGGCGGCGATGCTAAGAGCGGCACCAAGACCAAGAGTGACGATAAGAAGGCGGCCAGCAAAACCAAGTAGCTTGATGCGATAATTTTGAGGTGTTTTCTTCATAGGATCTCCGAACCGGGCCGGCAACGGCCCGGTTTACTTTCACTTTCCCCGCTTACCATGCATTTACCGTGTAACATGCCTTTGTCTCACCACTACCATGCTTGAATTTTGAATAATGATTGGGGGTTTCACATGGTCTTTCGAGCGATGAAGTCCTCTATCCTAGCCGCCACACTGCTCATGTGCCTGACAGCAAGCTCGGCTTGGGGCCAGACACGAACGAAATTGAACGTTATCTACCCAGCGATCAGCGGGATTAACGCTCCGCTCTGGTATGCCACCGAGCAAAATATTTTTCCAAAGTACGGCCTCGACGTTGAACTGATCTACATCCCGACCGCGCTTCAAGTTACCCGAGTCGTTCTGACCGGCGACTCCCAAATAGCCTTTTCAGGAGGCGCGCCAGTGGTCAACGCAGTGCTTAGCGGCGCCGACCTGGTCTTCATCGGCGGCGTGGCCAACGTTCCGGCCTTCTACATGATGGCTCTTCCTGAAATTAAAAGCGTCGCGGACCTGAAGGGAAAAACGGTCGGCGTTACCCGGTTCGGTTCGTCAACGGATTTCGCCCTACGCTATCTCGTGCAAAAGAATGGCTTCAATCCGGAAAGAGATCTCAACATACTTCAACTAGGCGGCATGCCCGAACTTGCGGCGGCGCTTTCGAAACGGCTCATCGTCGCAGCGCCGTTGTCCGCGCCCACTCACATCCGTGCCCGCGCCGCCGGCGCCCAGCCCCTGCTCGATATGGCCAAGGCCGGAGTCTACTTTCCCCACACCGCGGTCATCACCAGGCGGGCTTATCTGAAAACCAATCGCGACACGGCGCTGAATTTTTTTCGTGGTTATTCCGAAGGTCTGCAACGATTCGTTCAGGACAAAAACGCCGCAAAAAAGATCATCCAGAAATACACTCGCGATACCGCCGAAGATATTATCGAAGCGACTTATCAATACGCCGTCGATTATGTAGTGCGCCCGCCCTATCCCAATCGCGAGGGCATTGTCGAAACTCTCAAGCTAAGCCAGAATCCCGAAGCAAAAAAAGCCAACCCGGATAATTTTCTCGACAGCAGCATCGTCAAGACACTTGAAGACGAAGGATTTCTGCGGCAAATCGGCATGCAGAAGTAATCTTGGCTTCCACCACGAAGTGTGTTGCTGAGTCGATTATCCCGGAACGAAACTCTGCCTACTCGGTGCCCCTGCGGTAACTATCTCTTAACTTCGTCCTCTTAGCGACCTTCGTGGTGAATCCTAGCTTTGTCTCGTTTTAGGGATGAACCGTCTCCAAAAACCAATCGGTTGGAATCTCTCTGCCTAATCCTTTAGCTGTGGCATCGTCGAAAACCGCCTTGCCCAGCGCCGCGAACTGAATTCCGAGCCCGATATTGTTATTGAAACAGGTGATCTCTTCAGGCGATTGGCGGCCCGGCAGCTTGCCGGCGACCACATCCTTCAACTCCGGCGCGTTTAGCCAGAACGGTTGCTTTGGAGTGAAGCTTGTTCGTTTCGCGCTCTCGATCAAAAGATCGATCGGGTCATGCGCTTCGACTTTCTCGTCGTTAAAACCGGTGATGTAATTATCCGGCGCCCATTTTCGCGTGTGAATGACAAGGCGATCGGCCTTGCGTAGGGTCTCGTCGCCAAGCTCGGTGATTTTCACACAGGTGAGATGCATGCCCGGTTTTAGCCAATCGGGCGGAACCACTCTCGAAACCGAATTGGTCGCCGCCACCAGAATGTCGGCGCGATCGGCAACGGCTTCGCCGGATGTAACCGGGTGGACTGGAACGCCGAGTTGTTTTTCGATTTCGGCGGCGAAGCTCTCTCTGTTAGCTTTCGTCGGGCTGTGAACCAGTATTTGCTCGATGTCACGAACTTCACACATGGCTTGCGCATGAGCGCGCGCCTGCCACCCGGATCCAAGCATGCCGAGAACCGTGGCCTCTGGCCGAGCTAAAAAGCGCGCCGCAAGAGCGCTGCTCGCCGCAACTCGAATACCTTGAATAATGCCATCGGGAAAAATCGCCAGGGGCTCTCCGGTCTCGGCTGAAAATAGCAACACCAGTCCGACCCATTTATTCCCTGGCGCAGCCGGCACTTTGTCTTTGATGATGCGCCCGCCTTTTTCCTCCCATTTGATAACGTCCGAGTTAAGGCGCAAAGCCACCACCCTCTCCCGACTGAGCGCACCCTCCATGGTTTTGAAACAATAAACTCCGCCGCTGCCGGTGCTTGGCAGATAAAGATCGCTGCGCGGTCGATTGACAGCAGATCCTTCCGCCAGCTCCCGATACGCTGCTTCCAGGTGCCGCAGGCAATTTTTCATCGACAATAGCGCGCCCACTTCTTCGTTATTCAAGATCATCATGGCTGTATCACTATCTCCTTCCGTTGCAGTTCTTATCGCGAAGCCGGAGCTCGCAGTCAAGCGGATTCAGCGGCGGATTCCACGGTACAATTGGCAGGAATGACCAGAGCGCTCTTGAAGCTTCACGTTCCCAGGTTGCGGGTGCTTGTCACACAACTATAGGGCGGAGGAGATTTCTTGTTGACTAATCTAGTTGGCCGGACAACTCGAATTTTCCACCAGACAATCGAGAAGTGAAATGAGATTGCGTTGATGAGAATTTCATCCATCCGATGGAAATCTTTAATACTGTTGGATCGGCGCTAGCCTATGGCTATCGGGCACCCGCCGGGTCTGCCTAGGTGGCATCGATATCCGGGCGCGCCTGTTAGCGCGTTTGTCGAAAATACGGGTCCTGCGATCGCGGTGCAAAACACCGTGGCGCCGCGGAGCAGTGATTGGCGCCAATGATGTTTGCAGTGCGGCGAAAGGACGGCTTGGTCTTGCTCCATTTCCGTCCAGCACCGTATTGGACAGTTTTCTGAC
>DASUVS010000019.1:0-4602 GCA_036378835.1 Binatia bacterium
GGGAGAAACCACAGCTCGCTCGGATGCTTCGGGGCAAGGTAAGCCTGCAAAGAAAGTACAATCTGACGAGCATTCCAATTAGAAGCACTAAAGATATTCTGCGTGCAGAGGAAGAGTTCTTTATCAAAGTTTGGTACGGAAGGAAGCAGAGTGCTGCAGCTTATAGAGCGCAAGGAACGCCGGAATACATCATCAAAGGTATGCTCAAAGCCAAGCGGGACGCCGAAAAGCTCTATGGCAAGAAAAATCTCGGTCCATGGGACGATTTCGAGTGGGGAATGCTTAGCGGAAAGCTCTCAGCCCTTCGTTGGGTGCTTGGAGATGAATGGGACATGCTTGATACATGAGAGTCATCCGTTACGGTGCTTGGTGGAACTGACTAGGCACAGGCCGAAGCAAGAGCAAAGCTGTCTAAATTTTGAAAGCGTCTGTGGAGCTTCATTTCATGTAAAGATCGCGGATGAATCCGCTGGCTTCGAGTTCTTTGATGATCGAATTATCGATGAACGAGTTGGGATCGGCGCCGCGGGCTTTGGGATTTTCCTGGGCAAGAAACTCCAGCACTGTTTTGACTCCTTCGATCGAAGGATACGGCACTTGTTCATATTGGTTCGATGCATAGACATCGTACGACCGAGCGAGAAAATCATCGCCGCCCCGGTCGCTGCGCAACTTCTTTTTCAATACCGCAATGCTTTCATTCTTGTTCTTCTTGAAATAGGCGATGCCTTCGACAAAGGCTTTGGTGAATTTCACGACCGTGTCGCGACGGCTGCGTAGAAAGGCTCGGGTCGTGTCCAGCATCATGTTGAGGTAATAGATATCCATGTCGCCCAAATCCGCGAGCACTCGATAACCTTTATCTTCGGCGACAAAGTTTGAAGGTATGGTCAGCACCGCCGCGTCGATACCGCCTTTGTCCAGATTGACCACCATGGCCGATGACGACTCGACTTGGAGCACCCGAACCTTGTCGGAGCTGATTCCCCATTTCTTAAGCATCATCAGCAATACCAGGTGCGATGCTGCGCCGTAGCGCGTAACCCCGACTCTTTTTCCAATCAGGTCTGCCGGCGTCTTAATCTCCGACCGGGTCATTACCCTCTGCACGCCCTTATTGAGGATGCCGGCGATCATCACCGCATCGGCGCCGCGCAGCGCGGCGCTAATCACCGAGTCGCCCGCTGCGGTGACAAACTGTATATCGCCGGCTATCAACGCGCTCACGCCTCGGGCACCGCCGCCGCCAATAACGATTACCTCGGGATCGAGACCGTACTTCTTAAACAAGCCCTTTTCCTCGGCGACCCAGAGGGCGCCATGAGTGGCGCTAATTGAACTCAAGCCGACGCGCACTTTTTCCAACTCGGCGGCGAAGAGTGAGCCATGGCTCAGAACCACCGACCACAGCAAAGGAAGGAAAATGATCATACAGGACTTGGAGAACGCGACTGCGGCCATGATGTGCATCAAGAAAGCAGCACAGCGCTTGTTATTGAGAACTAACGATAGCGCAGGGCGCAACACAGCTACGGCCCAAACAGTCACCGGTTTAGGAGCCGTCACCCCCGAATGTTTTCATCGGGGGTCCAGTTCCGGAGCGCCTGGATTCCCGGCAAAACCGTCCGGAATGACGGACATCGAACAAGAGAATATCAATAGGCCAAAGTGTGAGAAATGCATGGAGCAGCTTAAACGTTGAGGGATTAATTGTATTTCTTTAAAACCTCGCGCGCGATGACCATGCGCATGACTTCGGAAGCCCCTTCCGTAATCATGCGGCTGCGCTGATCGACGAACCATTTCGCCAGCGGCAAATCCAAGGTAAGCCCTATGCCGCCATGGATCTGCAAGACCCGGTCGACGACACGAAACGACATCTCGTCGGCGAAGAGTTTTGCCATGTAGGCTTCGTTGCGGATGTCTTTCTTCTGGTCGTTCTTCCAGGCAGCCTGATAAACCATCAAGCGCGCCGCGTGCAGCTCGACGTAGGAATCGGCCAGCTTGAATGTGATGCCTTGCCGTTCGGACAGGGGCTTGCCGAATGTGATTCGTTGCTTGGAATAGCTCGCGCCCATCTCGATACAGCGTTCGGCGACTCCCAATGCGCGCGCGCCGTGCTTTAAGCGGCCGATCCCTAGCCATTTTTGCGCCAGCTTGAAGCCCTCGCCTTCTTTGCCGACAAGATTCTCGGCCGGGACTTTCATATCGTCGAACGTGATATGCCAGGGTTCCTCGCCCATCATGGTTTTGTATCGGGTAACGAGCGTTAGACCCGGCGTCTTCATATCCACCATGAAGCAGGAAATGCCGCCATGCGCGCCTTTGGCCGGATCGGTGACGGCCATCAATTGGCCGATGTCGGCATCGCCCGCGCCGGTGATGAAGCGCTTGGTGCCGTTGATGATGTAGTGATCGCCCTGGCGCACGGCGCGGGTTTTCATCGAAGCAGGATCAGAGCCGGCGTCCGGTTCGGTCTGCATGAAGCAGAGTTTCTTCTCGCCGCGCAGAACCGGATCCATGAAACGTTTTTTCTGATCCGGATTGAGCGCATAGAGGATCGGACGCACTTCGGGCCCGAAGATACCCTGGCCCCGCGACGGCAGCGCCACCGTGCGCGACAGCTCTTCCCAGACTAATACCTGCGCTAAACTGCCGAGCCCGCCGCCGCCGTACTCCTCCGGCACATCGAACATCCACAGACCCATATCTCTGGTTTTTTTCTCCAAGCGCTCGCGAATGTCCGGTTTGAGCTCCATATTCTCGATCGTATGCATCTCGATCGGAATCAGTTCCTTGTCGACGAACTTGCGCACCGTATCTTTCAACATCTGAAGTTCTTCAGGTAAATCAAAATCCATGCATGTCCTCCGGCACAACGCTGCTACGTTCAATCGCTGCGCTCTTCCTACTTCTCCTTTTTTAATCCTCCCCCGCACCGCGGGGGAGGAAAGAAGTGGGGGCTGCAACCATTGGAACTGCTTGAACGGTCGGAACTCCCGTTATTTTTTCTCTTCGAATTTATAAGACCCGAGCCCCGGTCTGTATTCCTTGCGCGCAAACTGCTGCAATCCAGGCCGGCCACCGATGGCTTGCTTGGCTTTATCGGAAATCAGGTTGGAAATTTCGTAGGCGACGTCGGGATTGGAGTAGAAGGTGTAGTACCAGGCCTCTTTGACGGCGTTGAGCGCCGACGGCGCCTTTTCTTTGAGATTGTTTGCGAGCTCCGTCACCTCTTTGTCTAGATCGGCGCGGGGCACCGCCTTGGTGATGAGACCGATGCGCTCGGCTTCTTTGGCAGTCATAGTTTTTCCAGTCAGCGCATAATAAAGGCCGTGCTTGGGCTGTAAATGCTCGGTCAATACGATGGTCACCTCGCCGCCCGGGAAATGGCCGAAATTGACCTCGGAAAGCCCGAGCTGTACGTCGTCAGCCGCGATCGCGATGTCACACCCGGTGACAACGGTAAAGCCTCCGCCGAATACCCAGCCGTTGATCTTCGCGATCACCGGCTGCGGCATCTTACGAAGAATCTCGTTGCGCCATTGACGCGACTTTTCCCGTACCTCGTCGCGCACCCGCGCCGGCTGGGAGTCCATTTCAATGAAGTATTGTTTGAGATCTTGCCCCGCGCAAAAACTCTCGCCGGCTCCGGTGATGACAATCACTCGGGTGTCTTTGTCGTAACGCAGGTCCGTAAGCAAATCGTACATGTCGCGATGCAACTGCGGGCTCATCGCATTGCGCTTCTCCGGACGGTTCAAGGTAATCGTCGTTACTCCGTCGTTCTTATCGACTAGCAAAGTCTGGTATTCCGCCATCATCATCTCCTTTAGCTATTTATGATCTGGATTGGTTCTCAATTGTTACTAGGACAAACTGTCTTTGTGAGCTCTATCCACTTAACACAAGCCTGTCAAATGAGCGCAAGCATTGCTGACCGACTAAAATAAACTGCCTTGCAGCGAGCTTTGAGGCATCAGAAGAGAGCAATAAAAATTTTCCCAAAACATCACCAAACATGCGGGAATGACGGAGTAACGATTCACCATTACGCGGCAAGCGGCAGGGAATTAACCCGGAGCGATTAAAGTTCGACTCAATTGCGACGTCGTGCGCGGATGTCGTGAGAGGTTAAACGATCATCGAATCTGTCGGATTAGAATGTCGCGCCGCAAACGACCAAAATTCACTTCCGAGTGATATCGCGCAGCAGCTTCTTCCAGCGATCGTCGAACTTCTCGTACTGTTCGGTCGTGAGGCCCTTCTCGGGATACCATCGCTTGAAGCCGTAGTCTTTCGTCGATGTCGCAAAGCGAAATTTCTCTTCGAAGATCTTTTGCCCTTCCGGACTGAGCAGAAAATCGGCCAGCAACAATGCCGCATACGGATTGTTGCTGTTGCTCGGCAAGGCAACGCCGCCGGCATTGGTCGCATTTAAATCCAGAGGAACCCATTCAGTCGGCGCGCCCTTGGCTTGTCCGGCCAAAACGTGATTACGAAATATCGAGACCGACAATGGCATTTCCCCCGCTGCCATCAATTCATGGATCGCGCCGCCCGAGATCATGTGCATCTTCATTTCCAAAAGCCGGAGCTGCT
>DASUVS010000020.1:0-17557 GCA_036378835.1 Binatia bacterium
GGCCGGGGCTGGCGCGTCCACCGCATGACCGACCCCGGCGTCTACCGCGCGCTGACCGCTTTATTGCTTCTCTCACCGCAAACGCCGATGTTGTTTCAAGGGCAGGAGTTCGCCGCTTCAACTCCGTTTGCGTATTTTGCCGATCACGAAGGCAAGCTCGCTGAAAAAGTAAAAGAGGGCAGGCGCGAATTCTTGCATCAGTTTCCCAGCCTCGCCGCAGAGGCAATGCAACGGGAAATTCCCGACCCCACGGATCCGCGAGTTTTTGCCTCGTGCAAGCTCGACTTTTCGGAACGAAGTCGCCACCACGAGATCTATGCGCTGCATCAAGATCTTCTTCGTCTCCGGCGCGCCGACCCTGCCTTTAACTCGCAAGAGCCGGGGGCATTGGACGGAGCCGTGCTCGGCGCTCGCGCGTGGGTATTGAGATTCTTTGCGCCGGAGGGGAAAGATCGGCTGCTGCTGATCAACCTTGGGATCGATATCATGCTTGGCCCGGTTCCGGAGCCGCTGCTTGCTCCTCCGTTCGGCGCGATCTGGCAGGTTCTATGGTCCAGTGAGAACCCGCGCTATGGCGGCGCCGGCGCGTTACCGCTGGAAAATGAAAACGGCTGGTTGGTCATTGGCAAGAGCGCCGTTGTCCTGGCGGATTCTCCCAAATGACTCCTCCTCTTGTGCGTACGCTCACCGACGTCCCGCAGATAAAGCTCGAGCCACCGGAGCTTACTCATCATCCCGAATGGCTCGTGACCAATGGGCTTGGCGGTTATGCCTCAGGAACAGTATCCGGGGCTATGACGCGACGCTATCACGGTCTGTTGATCGCCGCGTTTCCGGCGCCCCTCGGAAGAATGCTCCTGTTAAGCGATCTCAACGAAGAGGTTCACTTTCCCAACGGCCGCTTTGTCCAGCTGAGTACCCGCTATGGTGATTCGGAACCTACTGCAAGATTGATTGAGTTTCGACTCGAAATGGGTTTGCCGGTTTGGCGTTATCAAATCGATGATTGGATGCTGGAAAAGCGGCTTTACCTGCCGTACCGCCAGAATACGGTTTTCATCACCTACAAACCATTGGCTTGCCCCGATCATATTCGACTCAAGCTGCGGCCACTGATTCAGTATCGCGGCCATAGCGATGACGTCGATGCGCAGCCGGCGGACCCTTACGTTCTAACCGTATTGGAAGATCAATATCAGATATCGACGGGAAACCTGCCGCCGTTACGCCTGCTACCGTACGGTAAAGGCGAATTCGTCATCGATCGAAAAAAGATCGAGAAGGTACGTTACTTGCGCGAAGAACAGCGCGGCTATCATGTTATTGGCGAGCTCTGGAGCCCCGGCACCTTTGTCCTCCAGGCAGCCGCCGGCGAGGAGAGCACGCTAGTCGCATCGGCGCAGTCCTGGGAAATCATGCGCGCTATGCGCCCCGGCGAAGCGCTCGCAGCGGAACGCGATCGCCGCACCCGCCTGATTACATCCGCCGACAACAGAGCTCATTCGGGGTTCGCCGCCGAGTTGGTGCTGGCGGCGGATCAATTCATCACTGTGCCGGCGGGCCGTCTAGCCGATCAGACGCGAACCCATGCTGCAGGCGACGAAATGCGCACTGTGATCGCTGGTTATCATTGGTTCACCGACTGGGGACGAGACACCATGATCAGTTTGGAGGGCTTGACGCTTGTCACCCGTCGTTTTCTCGAAGCCGGCTGGATTCTGCGCAATTTCGCCAAAAGTATTCGACACGGGCTGATCCCCAATCTATTTCCAGAGGGAAGCCGTGAAGGCCTTTACCATACCGCCGATGCGACTTTATGGTTTTTTCATGCAATCGAGCGTTACGTTCAAGCCACGGGCGATCGCTGGACTCTTAGATTCCTGTTACCCAAACTGATTGAAATTTTCGAGGCGCATATCCGTGGAACTCTGTTCGGCATCAGCGTCGATCCGCAGGACGGGCTATTGCGCCAAGGCGAAGAAGGTTACCAACTCACGTGGATGGACGCTAAAGTTGGCGATTGGGTGGTCACGCCGCGCCGTGGGAAGGCGGTTGAAATCGATGCACTCTGGTACAACGCCCTGCGGCTTCTGCAGAAATGGGTCGAAGAGGAAGAAGACCGGAAGTTGGCGCGTGAGATAGGAGCTTGGGCCGACAAAGCTAGAAACTCATTCAATAAAAAATTTTGGTGCGCCGACAAGGGTTATCTTTACGACGTCATCGATGGTCCTCATGGCAATGATGCTGCCTGCCGGCCGAATCAATTGCTCTCCATCTCTCTGGATCATCCGATTCTCGAATCAGACCGATGGAAGCCGGTTCTGAGAACCGTTCAAGAGCGTCTTCTCACTCCGTTCGGCCTGCGCTCGCTCGCCGCAACTCATGCGGATTACAAGACTCGATATTTCGGCGACATTCGCGCGCGCGACGCGGCCTATCATCAAGGAACGGTCTGGGCCTGGTTGATTGGCCCGTTTATCGATGCCTGGCTCAAAGTTTATCCCGAAGACCGATCCGGGGCTCACGAATTTTTGCGAGGTTTTATTCCGCAGATGAATGAGCACGGCATCGGTACGATCAGCGAGGTTTTCGACGCGGAACAACCATGGACCCCGCACGGTTGTATCGCCCAGGCGTGGAGCGTTGCTGAGGTGCTGCGCTGCTGGATCAAGACAGCTCCATGATCGTGTTCAAAGCAGAAGTTGAAAGTGGAAGTTGAAATAACTTCGATGCCGAAATCGTCAGCCAATGTACCGCGGCGGCAGTATTCAGCTTTCCGTTTCAGACTTCCTCATTTCATCCCTGTCCCGCTATCGCAGGATTCACTGCCCGCTTGTCCCAGAATTAGAATACAGCCAGCCAAGCTGTTGGCATTCGCAGCGAATATGGCAGCATAAACTTCTGTTTTTTGGCATATGCTTTGCGGCCTTCTTTCGGGAAGGAGGTGTTTCCCTATGCAGATCAGAGACATCATGACGAGAGACGTCGAAGTCGTGTCGATCGATGCTCCGGTGCGCGAAGCCGCGGCGAAAATGAAACAGCTCGACGTCGGCGCCATCCCCGTGTGCGACGGACAGAAATTAACCGGTGTGCTAACGGATCGTGACATCGCGGTGCGTCTGGCTGCGGAGGGACGCGATCCGTCGGAAACTCGGGTGTCCGAGATTATGACTCGGGATCTTTATTATTGCTTCGAGGATCAAGATGTCGAAGAAGCGGCTACGGTAATGGAAGCTGGCCAGATCCGGCGGCTGCCGATACTCGATCACGACCGGCAACTGGTCGGGATTGTTTCTCTGGGCGATATCTCAGTTCGATCGGATGAAAAAGAGGCAGCGGGCGAAGCCCTCGAGGGAATCTCAGAGCCGGCGGCGCCGAAACGATGATGGGTCACAACTCTGTTGTGGCGTTGCACAGATCTTTTTAGCGCGACTACACAGGCTGGCAAGGAGCCAATTTCAACTCAATCATCGAGAAGGATACATATGACTGCTGATCGGCCCAAGCGTGATAAAAAACTGGGCTCCGGGCGCGTTCGTACGTCGGGTGAAAGGACGCGCGGCGAGACCGTCAAAGCAAAACCCAAGGATGAACACGCCTGCAGAACTAAAAACCTGAAACCGCGCCGGGTTTAGCAGGATGGCTCGTTCAAGTAAAGCGGCTCCCAAGAAGAAGACACGGTCGGCAAGCAAGCCTGCCGGGCGCGCCCTGTGGAAAGGCTCGATTAATTTCGGCCTGGTGAATATACCCGTGGCGCTTTATCCCGCTGAAACATCGCAATCGTTGGATTTAGATATGCTTGATCGGCGTGACTTCTCGCCGATCAAGTATCAACGCATCAACAAAAAGACCGGCAAGGAAGTTCCCTGGGATCAGATCGTGAAGGGTTTCGAGTACGAAAAAGGCGAATACGTGACTCTTACTGACGAGGAATTGCGCCGCGCCAATGTCGAGGCAACTCAATCGGTAGATATTCTCGATTTCGTCGGAGCCGCCGAGATCAGCCCGGTCTATTTTGACAAGCCGTACTACTTGGAACCGCAAAAAAACGGGCGGCGCGCCTACATGCTCTTACGTGAAGTGTTAACCAAATCCAATAAAGTCGCCATCGCCAGAGTGATCATTCGCACCCGCGAGCATCTCGCCGCGGTGATCCCGCAGGGCCCTGTGCTGATTCTCAACTTGCTTCGGTTTCAACATGAACTGCGCGATAGCAAAGGGCTGGATATTCCGGAGACGGGCCGCAAAGGGCGGGCCATCAGCGCCAACGAACTGCGGATGGCTGAGCGTTTGATCGACGCCATGTCGGCGCCCTGGAATCCGGCAAAGTATCGCGACGAATACCGTGAAGACGTGGAGAATCTGATTGAAAAGAAAATCAAAAGCGGCCGGCCAAGAACGGTCTCAGGCGGCGGTAAAGCCTCGGCGCGTAAAACCGGCGGCAAGGTGGTTGACATAATGAGTTTGCTCCAGCGCAGCGTGGTTCAGGCTCAGAAGAAGGATAATGCTGCACGGCGTAAGGCGAGCTGAAGTCTCCGCGCAAAATGAAAGATGAAAACTGAAAGCGACCGAGGCCCGTTTTAAACGAAGAATCGGGGCTTCGATAGGTGTTAATGATGCGGCTCGGCCGGAATTGGCTATCCCAGGCCTCTTTTTTTGACGCCGCCGGCAGATGTCAGTTGGATCCTACTCACTGGATCTGAAGGTCTTGAAGCGCGTGTAAGCGCATAGAACAAAGCACTTGCGGCTCATTTGTGGCGGCACGTTTTGCTCTCCCGAACGATGAAACGCAATAATCCCAATACGACAGCGAGAGCGGATTCCGAACAGGAAGCCGACCTGCGCGGCACGCGGCGCAAAGCGATCAAAAAATCTCCCCCATCGCCGGTCGCCCGAGCGCGGAAGTCTCGGCTGCCGGACTTCGTGGCGCCGCAGTTGGCAACATTGGTGGATCGCGTGCCCCAGGGCGACGAGTGGCTGCACGAGATAAAGTTCGATGGCTACCGAATCCTGTGCCGGATTAGCAATGACGAGATTTGCTTGATCACGCGTAACCGGCAGGATTGGACCGAACGGCTGAGTTTCTTGGCGCAGGCTGCGAAAGAACTGCCGGTCGATCACGTGCTCCTCGACGGCGAAGTCGTGGCTCTCAATGAAAACGGCACCAGTAACTTTCAGCTTCTGCAAAATTCGCTTTCGACCCATACCAGCAACAACTTAGCCTATTACGTTTTCGATTTGCTTCATGTGGATGGCAAGGATTTGATGCCGCTGCCGTTGCTGATGCGCAAAGAAGCTCTGGCTGAGATCGTCAAGGCGAAATCGTCTTCCTCCGCGATCCGTTACAGCGAACATTGGCTCGGCCAGGGCGATCGCCTGTACGATGAAGCTTGTCGCTCCGGGCTCGAGGGGGTGATTTCTAAAAGAGCCGACCAGCCTTATCGTTCGGGCCGCAGTCGCGACTGGGTCAAAACCAAGTGTGTCCAGAATCAAGAGTTTGTCATCGGCGGCTTCACCGATCCGTCGGGATCGCGCGCCGGGCTCGGCGCTCTTCTCGTCGGGGTTCACGATGAGCGCGGCCGTTTGATTTATGCCGGCAAGGTCGGCACCGGATTCACCCGGCAAAGTCTCGGTGAATTGCGCAGTCGACTGGACCCGCTCGTTTCCAAAGCAGCGCCGTTTGTCAATCCACCCCGAGGCGCGGAGGCAAGAGGCGTGCATTGGGTCAAGCCGGAACTCATCGGCGCCGTCTCGTTTGCGGAATGGACCAGCGATAACATGTTGCGTCATCCGTCATTTCAAGGATTGCGCGAAGACAAACCGCCGGTACCGATCACGCGGGAGCGCATATCAGGAACAAACAATTCCATTGCGTCCAACCCTGACGCAGCCGTAGAGGTCGCCGGCATTAAGCTGACTCATCCCGATCGCATTCTCTATCCAGAGCAGGGCATCACCAAACGTGAGCTCGCTCTTTACTTCGAGCAAAGCGCCGATTGGATTCTGCCCCATGTTGCAGGCAGGCCATTGACGCTTGTCCGCTGCCCGGAAGGCCGAAGCAAGGAGTGCTTTTATCAGCGGCACGTCACCGACTCGGCCAGCGAATGGATCCGTCCGGTGCCGATCAAGGAAAAAGGAAAGCTGGTGAATTATGTGGCGGTGGATAATCTCCAGGGACTGATCGCGCTGGTGCAAATGGGAGTGCTGGAGCTGCACACTTGGGGCTGCACCATCGATAATATCGATCGACCCGATCGTCTGATCTTCGATCTGGATCCGGACCCGGAGATTTCTTGGAAACCCCTCACGCGGGCGGCGGAGTCATTGCGCGCCTATCTTGATGACTTCGGATTATCGAGCTTCGTCAAAACCACCGGCGGCAAGGGACTTCACGTTGTTGTTCCGCTTGTCCCGAAGAGCGACTGGGGCACTGCCAAAGAATTTTCCAAGCGGGTTGCGCAGCAGATGGTGCGCCGAGCGCCGGAGCGTTATACCGCGACTATGTCGAAGGCCAAGCGCGGGGGAAAAATTTACATCGACTATCTACGGAACGCCAAGACCGCAACAGCCGTCTCCGCCTATTCGACTCGGGCGCGAGCCGGAGCGCCGGTGTCCATGCCGGTCGGGTGGGACGAGCTAGCGAACGATGTTCGTGGAGAGTATTTCAATTTGCGCAATACAGCCGAGCGCTTGTCCCGGTCTGGGAAAGGTCCATGGCACGGATATGAAACCGCGCGTCGCGCGATCACAGCGGCGATGATCAAACAAGTGCAATCGGAGGATGGCAGCGATTAGCTCGCCGATCGCAAGAAGAAGTGAAGGAGGTCGTATGAAAGACACTGTGTTATTTCTCACCGGCGCCGCGTTTGGAGCCGGTATGATGTATGCGCTCGATCCCGATGCCGGCCGCCGTCGCCGCGCCTTAACACGCGACCAATTAGTCAGAGCTCGGATCAAGACCCGCGAAACCGCATCGGCTACCGCCCGGGATCTCCTGAATCGCAGCTATGGCGTGATGGCTGGGGCCCGCTCCCGCTTATTTCAAGGCGAGGTCGACGATCAAGTGATCGAGCAAAGAGTTCGCTCGAAGTTTGGCTATGTGGTGCGCAATCCTGCGGCCATCGAAGCCCGCGTCGACTCGGGACGGGTGAGTTTAATCGGTGCGGTGCGCGCTGATGAAGTCGATCAACTGATTGCCGAGGTCTCCGCCGTAAGCGGCGTTCGCGCCGTCGAGAATCATTTGGATGTGCATCGTAACGCGGATCATGTGCCGGAACTTCAAGGCGGCGATAAACCTAAACCAAGTCCGCGGCGGCTTGACATCTATCACCGCCGCTGGTCGCCGGCGACGCGCCTGCTAATCGGGATTTCCGGCGCGGCGATAGTCTATGCCGTTGCCCGGCCGCATTTTCTCTGGAGCGCTTTATTATCGTTGGGGCTGGTCGGTTACGCCTCGGCCGGCGCTGATGCGGGCCGCGCGCTGTTGCCGCGCCGTACCAAAGGAAAACAGCTTAATGCGCTGTATGATCCTCTGAGCACGGGCTGGAGTAGTTGAGCATCTCGCCTGGGATTGATTTATGTTTGATGATGCGGATGGGAACTTCCAGTACATAAGTCTGCCGTAGAGGTCGGTTTGACCTGCCCCTACAAGGCGTTTGCGCCGGCGCAAGCATCTGCGTCGTTTGCGTCCTCAGCTCTAGAAGGGAAGGATCATGATTACCGCTGCCGATGTTCTTATCGAAGCCATTCAGGATTGGGGAGTCGATGTTATTTTCGGCCTGCCCGGCGATGGAATCAACGGCATTATGGAGGCGTTGCGCAAACGGCAGGAGCAGATCCGGTTTATTCAGGTGCGTCACGAAGAAGCGGCTGCGTTCATGGCCTGCGCTTATGCCAAATACACCGGCAAGCTCGGCGTCTGCTTGGCAACTTCGGGCCCTGGCGGCATCCACTTACTGAACGGACTTTATGATGCCAAGCTCGACGGCCAACCGGTGCTGGCGATCACCGGCCATCACTATCATGATCTGATCGATACTCATGCGCAGCAGGACGTCGACCTCGACCGCGTGTTCATGGACGTAACCGTTTACAACACGCGGATCATGGGACCGGCGCATGTCGAGCAGGTGACTCATCTAGCATGCCGCACCGCGCTCAGTTATCGGGGCGTGGCCCATATCAACTTCCCGGTCGACCTGCAGGAGCAGGAAATCAAGGAGCACTCAAAGCGCAACATTCCGGGGCATACGTCAACAATATTCTCGAGCAAATCCGGTTTACCGGAAGAAAAAGATTTGCGCGCCGCCGCTGAGGTTCTCAATGCCGGCAAGAAAATCGCGATTATGGCGGGGCAGGGCGCGTTGGCGGCTACCGAGGAGCTGGAAGAACTAGCCGGCACTCTGGCCGCGCCGATTATCAAACCACTACTGGGCAAAGCGGCAGTGCCCGACGATAGCCCGTTTACCACTGGGGGAGTCGGCCTGCTCGGCACCAAGCCGTCACAGGAGGCGTTGGAGGACTGCGACACCTTGTTGATGATCGGCACGTCGTTTCCGTATATCGAGTTCCTACCCAAGCCGGGGCAAGCGCGCGGGGTGCAGATCGACATCAATGGGGCGCGCATCGGCCTGCGCTATCCAGTCGAAGTGGGGCTGGTCGGAGACAGCCGTCTCACCTTGAGGCAGTTGATTCCCATGCTGAAACGCAACGAAGAGCGGAGCTTTCTAAAAAAGGCCCAGGACGGAATGATCGAGTGGTGGAAGCTGATGGAAGAGCGAGGCACCCGAAGCGATAAGCCGATGAAGCCCCAGGTGGTCGCCTGGGAGCTGGGCAAGAGATTAACATCGAACGCCATTGTCTCGGCCGATTCAGGAACAATCGCAACCTGGTTTGCGCGCCAGATTCGGGTGCAACGCGGCCAGAAGTATTCGTTATCGGGTACCCTCGCGAGCATGGCCAATGGGCTGCCTTATACGATCGCCGCGCAGATTGCTTACCCCGAGCGACAATGCATCGGGTTTGTCGGCGATGGCGGGTTTTCGATGTTAATGGCCGAGTTCGCTACATGCGTAAAGTATCGCCTGCCGGTTAAAATTGTCGTGATCAAGAATAACGTTTTGGGCATGATCAAATGGGAGCAAATGGTTTTCCTGGGCAATCCTGAATACGGCTGCGAGCTGCAACCGATCGATTTCGCCGCTTTCGCGCGCGCCTGCGGCGGCTCCGGCTATACTATTGAAGAGCCCGCCTCGTGCGGCGCTATTCTCGACCAAGCTCTGGCGATGCCGGGGCCGGTCATCATCGATGCGGTGGTGGATCCTTTCGTGCCGCCGATGCCGCCGAAAATCACTTTGACGCAGGCGAGTCATTTTGCCGAAGCCCTCGCGCGCGGCGAACCGAACCGATCGAAGATTGCCTGGACGGTTCTATCGGACAGAGTGCGCGAGCTAATTTGAAGAGGAGGGCCGATGCCGTAGATCATTATAAGCAGCGACGAGCTGCAACAGCGAGTCGATGAAGGCGCACATCTCGTTGAAGTTTTGCCGGCCAAGGAGTTTGCCCGGGCGCATCTGCCGCGCGCGATCAATAATCCGCTGGCAAAGCTCAGCCAGAAAACGGTCGCGAGCCTGGATAAAAAGAACACCATAATCGTTCATTGCTATGACTGCCAGTGAGACCTGGCTCCTAGAGCCGCGTGGCGGCTCGAGAGTTTCGGCTTCGAAAACGTCTTCTACTATATACCCGGACGCTCGATTGGCTGGCGCATGGCTTGCCGGCAGTGAGAGAGAATCAAAGCCAGGAATCCATATGGGTCATGGATCGGATGCGGGTCGAAGTGCCGACATGTCCGCTCGACGAACCTGTTGGGCAGGCCGGCGCGCGAGCGGAGGAGCGGGGCTGCGAAGTTTCACCGGTGGTCAACGAAAATGGCATCGTACTCGGCGTGCCGGTACACGCGATTGGGAAACCGACCGCACCGCATCGGCGGAACAGCTCATGGATCCCGCGCCGACGACTCTGCGCCCCAGCGATCCACTTGAAAAAGCCAAGCAGATGCTGGGCGAGAGCGATCGAGGCGCTGTTCTTGTCACCGATTCAGATGGAAAACTGCTGGGCGCCTTCTTTGGCGCTAACGATGATCAAGAGCCCGGCCGCAAACAGGAGCTGCCCGACACCGAAGTGTGGTCTTGATGGAGCGCCTATGCAGTCAGCTCGATCCAGCCATCGATCAGCAAATCTTCACAGGCGCGGCGTGATCTAACATCGGGGAAGGCATCTTCTGTTGAAACGCGCGCCGCGAGCTGGATGGATCAACGGGTTATTCGTGATCGGCGAATTTTGTCTGCTGCTCTGGCTCGAGCATCGACGGCCGCTGCGCCGGTCGGTTGAACCGAAGCTCAGGCGCGGCGCAAGGAATCTTTCAGTGGCGGCAGTGAGCGGGCTGGCGTTGCAAGCCACTGAGCGGCCGCTTATCGGCGCGCTCGTTGCTATTGTCGAACGCCGCCGGTGGGGGCTGCTCAAGCGGTGGTCGATGCCGCGCCGGGTCGAAGCGGCGCTGGCGGTGGCGTTGATGGATTACACGCTTTATCTCTGGCATGTGCTCATGCATCGGTCGCACTGGCTGTGGCGGCTGCATCTTGCTCACCATGTCGATCTCGATCTCGACGCCTCGACGGCGCTGCGCTTTCATTTCAGCGAGCTACTGGTTTCGATTGCCTGGCGCGCCGGCCAGGTGGCGCTGATCGGGGTTTCTCCGCCCGCTTACTCCGCCTGGCAGAAACTATTGATGTTTTCGATCCTGTTCCACCATTCGAACGTCGATCTACCGATCGAGCTTGAGCGTTGGCTCAGCCGGGTTATCGTCACGCCGCGTTTGCACGGCATTCATCATTCGATCGTTCGGGACGAGACCGACTCCAACTGGTCGAGCGGATTGACGTTGTGGGACTGGTTACATGGAACCCTGAAGCTCAACGTGCCGCAGCAAGCAATCATCATCGGCGTCCCTGCGTACCAGCGGAGCGAAGACGTGAGCCTACCGAAAATTATCATGATGCCGTTCACGAGGCAGCCGCCCAGCTGGCAAATGCCGGAAAATGGAGAGCCCAGACGAGAAGCTTTGCCGGCACCTGCAAACTGTTTGGCGCAATGAAAAATCGGTATACGAACAGAGATCATCGTTTAAACTTTAGACCGAGTCTTTGCCATGAACCTTGAATTACTCGAAACCCACAGCTTACTGTGCAGCACCTACGCCAACAGCTCCAGCGAGAACACACTTCCGATCTGAAGCGGCCCCGCAGTATCATAGCTTGGTCGCGGGTCGGTATGGCAAGCATGATCGCGGTGACTTTGTTGCAGACCGGCATCTCAAGCATCTTCCCGATCGGCCTTTTGGCAACTTCGATTCCGATCGGGTGAACTCGTCGGATAAGCTTATCGACTAGGAGCGTCGGATGGCTCGATTTCGCTTGCGAGTCTAGCGGCCAACATTCGATTGCGCCATTTGGCGGCGCCAATCGCGTGCAGAGCAACCTTGGGTTCCGCTCGTCGCGGCAGTGAAAGCTGCGGTGAGGTGCTGGCAATGAGTTGGTTTTCTATCAGATGCCGGTAAAGGAAATGCGTGATGCGGCTACTGCATTATCTGCGCGCGGGCAAACACCGACATCGCGGCTCTTACGATACCCGAGCCGCGAAAAGCCATCGCTGTTTTGATCGGTGAAAACGGAGTGAAACTACAAAAGCGCAGTGATCGAATTAAGCACCCATCGCTGTGACACGACGGAGGAGAGATGAAAAGACCTGTGGAGCCGGACCCAGTACGGCCCGAAAAAACCTCGATGTCGAACGCGGAGCCGATAACAGTGAGAGTGAAGAACGCCCGCGCAGGCAAAACCGCGGCAGGCGCGGGTCCGGGCCGGCGCGCGAGCCCTCGACGCGAAAAGATCGCGGCCGTTCGTAATTGAAGTTTCCCATGGACCAAGCGATTCATTCCAGATCGTCAACAACCGGGGGAAGTTTTCCCTTGCGAACGTCTTCCCCACTAACTCACGCACCTGAAGGCTGGCTCTTACCTCGCCTAGAAAGTGTGTCCGTTGATCTCGATTATTATTCCCGCGCGCAATGATGCCGTTGCCTTGCAACACACCCTCGATCGTTTGCAGCAGTTGACTGGGATCGCCGGCGTCCAAATCCTTGTAGCCGCGTCGGGTGACTTGGGATCTACCGAACGAGCGGTAGCGGGCCGCGCGCAACTGATTCGGCCGGCGCGTTCGAGCCGTTCGGCTCTGATGAACACGGCCGCCGATGTTGCAAGCGGCGAAATCCTGTTTTTCCTTCATGCGGACTCTTTCCCCCCGCCCGATGCGCTGGAGCGGATAAACTCGCTGCTGCAAAACCCAAAAATCCTCGGCGGCGCCTTCGAGCACCGCTTTGTCGAAACAAGCTGGAGCCTGCGCGCGATCAGTTGGATCAACCGGCGGCGCTACCGCCTCACGCGCAACTACTATGGTGATCAGGGAATCTTCGTGCGCGCAAGCGTTTTTCGAAATCTCGGCGGCTATCGCGATCTTGGCTTGATGGAGGATCTCGATCTGAGCCAGCGCTTGAAGCGCAGCGGCCGGACGGTGTTGATTCGCAGCCCGCTGGTGACTTCCGGCCGGCGATTTATCGATCGTGGCCCGTGGCGTACGTTCGCTTTTATCGTCTGGTTGCTTTTTCTTTATACGCTGCGGCTTGATACGCAACGATACGCGCGCCGTTGGCAAGGGCCGCCCGATGGAGTTCCCGGCACTCGGTGGATCCGATCCGATGGAGAGTCGAATGAGGTTAGGTGAAGGCGCCGTCCTGATCACCGGAAGCACCGGCTTTATCGGCCGCCATGTCACGCGCCGCCTGTACTACAGTCGACGACGGGTGATTGCGCTCGGCCGCAGCCAGGGAGGTGTCTCGGGGACAAAGCGATTAGAAAGTCTTGTGGGCAAACCGGCTGGCGGAAACGGCCTCCAAGTGATTGAGAGCGATCTCACGCAGCCGAGCGGTGGTCTTCGGTCGTCTGAGATCACGCGCCTGCGCTAACGTGCAAACGGTCATTCATTGTGCCGGCGACACCAGTTTCTTTCCACAAACGACAGCGGCCTCACGCGCAATCTTCATCGATGCGCCTCTGGCGTTGCTCCAGGCGCTCTTTCCGGGGCGGCTTGAGCGCTGGTGCCAGATTTCCACCGCGTTTGTTTGCGGCCGGCGTGGCGGCGCCGTCGACAGGAGGTCTCGATGAAAAGCAAGTTGATTTATGACGGGTCGCAGAAAACCCTTGTGCTGGTATTCGAAAGGGCGATGAATTGGTCCAAGGGCTCACTGGATTCGTTAAGGAGCGCAGCCTGAACGCGAGTCATTTTACGGCCATCGGAGCATTCAATAGTGCCGTCCTCGGTTTTTTCGACAGAGAGGAGCAAGACTACAAAAGGATTCCAATCAGAGAGCATGTGGAGGTTCTTTCTCTAGTCGGCGATGTAGCGCTGCGCGGCAGAGAACCGCAGCTTCATGCGCACGTGGTCGTAGGCAAGGCCGATGGGACGGCTCATAGCGGCCATATTCTTCAAGCCTACGTGTGGCCTACTCTGGAAGTGGTGCTGACTGAGTCACCGGATTACCTGTGCCGCGCAACCGATGATGAGACGGGGCTGGCCCTGATCGATCTATCCGACGTGAAGAGTGGATGACCGTTACCTTTTGTCTCTCCTACATGGCCGGCAAATTTTTGATAGTATTAATAGTGAGGACAAGTTGTGGCGGCTGCCGGCCGTCCGCTTCCTTTGAATACCGTGGGAGGTGACTGGATGTGAAACGTTTGGTTTGGTCAAACCTATTATTAGGATTGTGGCTAATGGTTTCGCCGTTTGCTCTGGTATTCGCAAATCAGCGCATCTTCGGCGTACTTTGGGAAGACTTGATACTGGGGTTCGGCATCGCGACCTTTTCGCTCTGCCGCATCGTGTCCCGGCGCAAGGGCGAGATTGTTTTGGCCGACTGGGTGGTAATGGTGCTTGGTTGTCTGACCCTGATCAATCCGTTTTTATACAGTTACAACAATGCGCCAATCGCCAAATGGAATAATCTTGCCATTGGTGGGACGGTCTTTGTTATGGCTGTGTATCAAGACTGGAAGGACGAAAAGGCTACGACACCTCGTAATTGCTAATTTCGAGAAAACACTAAAACAGGCATCAACCAATTTATCGGTGGCAGGGAGTCATGCACGAAGCGATTGCCTTGAGCGAAGGCCAATCCAATCGGGCTTATCAGCTCTGTTGGCGGTCCTTGGCCGGCCCTGTTACTCGCGAAAGATTATAAGCCGTATTCACCAGTGAGATGTGGCTGAATGCTTGGGGAAAATTACCGAGGAGCCGTCGTGTTCCCGGATCGTATTCTTCGGACAGCAACCCCACGTCATTGCGCAGCTCTAAAAGCCGCTCGAAGAGTTTTAAAGCGTCCTCTTTCCGGCCGAGCATCGCAAAATTATCCGCCAGCCAGAAAGTGCAGGCGAGAAAGGCGGCTTCCCCTGGCGGCAGGCCGTCGACGTGTTCTTTTGTCGGATAGCGCAAGACGAAACCATCGATTACCAGCTCGCGCTCGATAGCCTCAACCGTGCCTTGTACGCGCGGGTCGCTTGCCGGCAAAAAACCCACGAGCGGTATCATCAAGAGACTAGCATCGAGATCTTTCCCACCGTAATATTGCACGAAAGTATTGCGCTCGCGATCGAAGCCGTTGTGCAAGATTTCTTGTTGCATGGTCTCGCGAAGGGCGCGCCAGCGTTCCACCGGCCCTTCCAGACCAAAGCGCTCGACTCCCTTGATCATGCGGTCGATGGCGACCCAGGCCATGATTTTGGAGTGCGTGAAATGCCGGCGCGGGCCGCGCATCTCCCAGATTCCTTCATCAGGATGGCGCCAGCAGGATTCGAGAAAATCCATCAGCGCGAGCTGGACCCGCCAGGCGTTTTCATTGGGATCCAGTCCGGCGCGGCGCGCCACGTGCATCGTGTCCATCAACTCGCCGTAGACATCCAACTGGAATTGCTGCCATGCCGCGTTGCCGGTCCGGACCGGAGCGGCGCCCTCGTAGCCGGGCAGCCAGGCTAGCTCCATCTCGGTCAACCTGCGCTCGCCGGCCAAGCCGTACATAATATTGAGCTGCGACGGTTTGCCGGCTACCGCACGGATCAGCCACTCTCGCCATGCGCACGCTTCATCGGTATAACCGGCCAGCATCAAAGCGTACAACGAAAACGTCGCATCCCGTACCCAACAGTAACGATAGTCCCAGTTGCGAACGCCGCCGAGCTGTTCGGGCAGCGAAGTGGTCGGCGCCGCGACGATGCCGCCGGTAGGCGCATAGGTGAGCGCTTTGAGCGTTATCAGCGATCGCAAAACGGCTTCGCGCCATGGCCCAGAGTAGGTGCAGCGGTCCGACCAGTCTTTCCACCAGCCTTCGGTGTGCATGATGACTTGCTCGGCATCGATGGCTGAATGCGTCGATTCATGTGAGGGATGCCACATCAGCACAAAGGGAACTCGCTCTCCTTCAGCCACCGTAAACTGAGCTTCGGTCGTGTAATTTTCGCCGCGCAGTGGCACCGCGCTCTGCAGGTCCAAGGTATCGGGGCCACCCACCGCGCGGATCCCATACTCGGTACGGCGCACCCAGGGCACAATCGAGCCGTAGTCAAAACGTATGATGAGCTGCATTTGCATGCGCACTTGGCCGCGTCTGCCCACGACCATCCGCACCAGATCCGGTTCTCGACTCCGCGGCGGCATGCAATCGATTAAGGTGACAGCGCCGTCGGCGGTCTCATAATCAGTTTCGAGCACCAGGGTTCCTGGGCGATATTGCCGCTGGATCCGTTTGATCGTGCCTGCCGGAGAAATTAACCAGCGGCCATGCTCTTCATTCCCGAGCAGCGCCGAGAAACAGGCGCTACCATCGAAGCGTGGAAAACAGAGCCAATCGATCGATCCATCGCGCGCGATCAAAGCGGCGGTGTGGCAATCGCCGATCATAGCGTAGTCTTCAATTCGTGATGGCATCAGTAACCATTCCGGGAAACTGCCGGTCAGCTTCCCACTGCGTTGCGCGTTGGTTGCTCCAATTCGTGTTCTGTCGTGAGTACTTGTTCCTTCGAATTTGCGGAAATCGTGATGAGAGACGGCGCCTGTGCGACTCAACCTTGAGACCCCATTGAGCCGCGCGCAAGGTCGTAAACGCACTATTCTACTTTACTGCCTAAACTACAGTGAGAAAAGATAGTAGCTGGAAGCCAGATATTTTTTAAGGCAACGCCGAGGTAATGGGAGGCTTACTTTCCGTGGGATAGCCCGCTTTGTGCCATGCCTCGAATCCTCCGTCCAAGACCGTCACGTCTTTGAAGCCGACATCTCTTAGTCTTCGTGCCGCACGGGCACTCGAGGCCTCTTGCGGTCAAGAGCAATAAGTAACGATCAATCGGTCGCGCAATAGCTTGTGGGTATGAAGCTCGATTTCATCCGTAGGGATTCGCAAGGCTCCCGGCAGTTTCTGATCGGATGCAGCCCAAACCTTTGGGCTCCTGGTATCGATCAAAACAGTTTCCTCCCCGCGCTGGATTCGATCGAAAACGTCAACCGCTCGAATTCTCGAAGGTTCCATCTCTTACCTCCGTAGGTTTACTCTAGGCTGAGTTGCTTAAATAACTAGCTCGACTGGTTGCGCACTATTTTTAAAAGGGTTGCGCCTCTTAAAAGATCATGTCGCAATCACAATGCCATGGGGCTCCTGTTAAAGCAGCAATCGGTTACTGACCGCGCTCAGAGTCTGGCTCGTTATCCCCCTTGGCGACTTGGTTATGAAAGTGTGATTCCGACGATCAATGAGTTTATTGTCGGGGTAACAATGATCGCGTTTGCAATGACGCGTGGAAAAGCGCGCGGTAAATTTGGCGGCTGGCTGGGGCAGTGTGGTGAAGAGGGAACTCCAAGCCAGCGCTAGAACTCGTTTCAAGATGTCCCGACGCTAGTCGACCAGGAATGGAATGCGAATCGCGCCAACCGCATGGCCGACAAGCGACGATTCCCGGGTGGCACTGCGCTTGCTCGTTACGTAAGCCTAAGGAGGTGATCACATGCTTAGAAGCGCCAATGAGCTCAAGGGTTATACGATTGAGGCGACCGACGGGGACATCGGCGAAGTGATTCAGTTTTATTTCGACGATGAGAAATGGACTATCAGATATTTGGTGGCGGATACCGGCGGTTGGCTGATGGGAAGAAGAGTTTTGATCTCGCCCGCTGCTCTCGGCAAAGTTGATTGGAATTCACGAAAACTGCACGTGAACATGAACAAGGAGCGGGTCGAAAATAGTCCCGGCGTCGATACCGATCGGCCGGTTTCGCGCCAGCATTCGCTGGATGGGTATCAAAAAGCGTGGTCCTATTCCTATGAGCTGATTATTCTTGATGTGCGTATGCCGGGACTCTTAGGCACCGAGATTGCCGCGGCGCTAAAGCAGAAAAAT
>DASUVS010000021.1:0-10089 GCA_036378835.1 Binatia bacterium
GGGCAGGACGAACAGGGTTGCCGTGTGATCGGCGGAACCGATTCGCGAAACGGCAAAGCGCTTGCCTTTTAATTCCGAGATCTGCCTGATGGTTGGCGGAACCACCAGTTGGTAGGGAAAGCGGTCGGCGCCCCCGAGGATGATATAGGTCCCGGAGCCTTTCATGTTGCTGGTAATAGAGCCTACGACGCCGCCCTGGCTGATGGCGACTTCGCCGGACAAAAGGGCGGCGGCGCCCACCGGCGCGCCACTGATATAGACCAGCTCGATGTCGAGGCCGTGTTTCTTAAAGAAGCCTGTGTCGAACGGCACCCAAATGTTGACTTGGCTGGTGCTGATCGATGAGATGGCAACGCGGAGCTTTTCGGCCTGGCCTTCGGCGCCAAGCGCAGGAATCGCCGGCATGAGCATCATGAGACAGGTCAAGAACTGCGGGAAGGAAACTCTTTTCATCGGGCTCCTCCTTGACTCGGCCGTTCGAGCCGTTCAAACAATTCACGCCGTTCAAGAAGTTAAGTCAGGCGCTCTCGCCGCTCAGACTCACAGTTTGTAAAATCTCTTGGCGTTGCCGCCTAAGATCGCTTGCTTCTCCTCGTCCGTAAGATCGGATCGCTCCGTCATCTCCTGAATCTCATGCTTCGCCGCGACAAAGTCTACTTCATGCGGATAGTCCGAGGCGTATGCAAATACTTGCGCGCCGATGCGCTTGACCAAGTAAGACAAAGTCTCCTCACTGTCTTCAACCCCGATCAGCACGCGGCCGCCGGCGATGTATTCCACCGGATGAAGTCTCGGGCCGCTGAAATGTTGATAATGATCTTGGTCGCGTTTCATACGATCGAGCACGCAAGGCAGCCAGCCGCAGCCGCCTTCCATGAGGCCGAGGCGGAGATTGGGAAACCGGTCGAAAACGCCGTCGTAGATAAACGACACCAGTGCCATCATCAGCGGCACCGGGTGATGCAGCACGTGAGCGTCGACCATTGATGTGAAAGTATCGAGTCCCATGCCGCGCGCAGGACCGCCGTGCACGGCTAGCGCGCAGTCAAGTCTTTCCGCTTCTTCGTAGATCGGCCAGTAAAGCTGGTGGCCGAGGTGCAGCGGCAGTCCTGTAGATGGAATCATGGCTCCGGGAAATCCGAGTTCTTTCACCGCGCGACGAAGTTCTTGCGCCGCCGCCGGAACATCCTGCATCGGAATCAACGCCATGGGTTTGAGACGAGGACTGACGCTTGCGAATCGCTCGTAGACGTAATCGTTGTACGATCTACAGATGGAGACAGCGTAGGCGGGCAGCTGGATAAAACCCACGGAAAGTCCTTCGGAGGTAAACAGCACGCTGTTATCGATCCCTGCCTTTTCGACAAATGCGGCCCAGTCTTCGCCCGATCCTAGGTGAAATTGGCTGGCGGGTGACTCTCGTGTGTTTCTTGGCGCCGGCACGAATCGCTGAGTTAGGAGCGTGCAGACCATCGAGGGACGGGAACACGCCTTCACGATTGCGGTAGGAGTGCAGCGCGTGGTCTTTCGGACCTGCTTCCATGAACTCAGCCATTTCGGCGATCGATTCGAGGATGTGACCGTCGCAGTCGGTCACGAGAATTTCAGTTCTGACATATAGGATAAGCTTCCTCGGTAAAAGTAATTCACCGTTACAATAGCGGCCGCTTACCTGTCAACAGGAAATAGTCTCGACTGAGTTCCATCCGACAAGACGATATGCAGTTCGCTGACAGAGGGAGTTGGCTCAAGCCAAAGCAGTGGCAGATTCATTGGAATCAGCCAATCGGAGGGCGCGGCTCAGCGGAGCTACATCGGCTCGCCGGAAATGAAGCGACAAATCTCCCATCCGGCGCGACTCATAACATTTGACATTAGTACGGGCAGGTGAGACTAAGCATGAACCGCGAGGTTACAATCGATGGAGCGAACTCAATTTATCATTGTGCGGCACGGGCAGACGCAGTGGAATTTTCGGGGCGTACGGCAGGGCCACCTCGACAGCGATCTGACGGAAAGAGGCATTGCTCAGGCCAATGCATTGGCTACTCGCTTGGCGCGCGAACATTTTACCCGACTTTACAGCAGCGATCTGGGACGCGCTCTGCGCACGGCTCAAATCATTGCCGCTTCTACCGGGCATGAGATCGTGACCGATGCTCGCCTACGCGAGCGGCACCTTGGAGTTTTCCAGGGACTTAGCGGCGACGAGATCAAAGCCAGGTATCCCGAAGAACATCGCCTGCATCGTTCCGTCGGCCCGGATTATGTGATTCCCGGCGGTGAAAGTGTCCGTCAACAAGTCGCGCGCAATGTGGCTTACCTGACAGAAATTGCCCGGCAGCATGCCGGTGAGACGTTAGTCGTGGTCACCCACGGAGGCGTGCTCAGCGGCCTTTTCCGTCACACCTTTTCGATTCCGTTCGATGCGCCGCGCCGATTTGAATTCACCAACGCGGGGTTGAACGTGTTCAGTTATCGACAGGGCGACTGGTTCCTGCAGACTTGGGGAGATACCAGCCATCTTTGCGATGTGGGTACGGTGGACGGCGACGATCCTTAGCACGCCTGCACGCTGGTGAAAACGTCCAGCTGCTGCGTTGCGCTCGTCCGACTCCGCTCCGGCGTCTAACGCGAGTACGTCTACGCTTGCCAAACTTCGCGCGTCTTGTATCTGAACGTTTGACCAGCGTGCCCAACCATCGAAAACGCTAGGCGCTCATCGTGATCGTGTCCGTGCAAACGTGATCGAGAACTCCGAACGAACACGAACATGCGAGCACGAAGTCCGTTCAGCGAAGTGCTAGACGGTTGTGCGTTTTTCCATCCTGACCGAAAAGCCGGGGCGCTTGATGAAGATTTGATTCGAGCCTTTACGTTGGCTGAGCTGCTCGATCAGCTTTACCAAAGGCAGATCTCCGTTCAGATGCTCGTGCGGCTTGCCGCCGTCCGGCAGCGCATTGACGTAGTCGTCGCCGGCGAAAAAGCGCAAGATCAACTCTTCATCGGAGAGATGAACGCCTAACTTCTGCCTGACTTGATGCAGAGTCGGTTCCGGTTGTTCCCAGTGAGTCCATTCTTTGGCGCGTGGACGGCTTAAAATTTTGTCTCTGATATCGGGATCCATGACCTCGACCGCTTCTTTGCCCCAAAAGCCCAGCGCGTATTGAATCACCTGATCGGGCACCTCTTTATAGCGCTCGCCGAGGAGCACGTTGATCGCGGCTTGGGTGCCGACGTACTGTGACAGCGGAGTCACCATAATCGGATAGCCGAAATCCTTTCGAACGTGAGCGGCTTCCTCGAGCGCGGCTTCCATCTTGTGCTCCATGCCGACGATCTTGAGCTGGTGGCGCATGTTCGAGATCATGCCGCCCGGAACCTGATGCAGATATTGTGATTGATCGTACTCGACGGGTTTGCCGATCGGCAAGCCGGATTTCTTAGCCACGGCGGTGAAATGTTTTTCGACGGCTTCAAGCGGTTTCAAATCCACCATCGGGGTATGGCCGAGAGCGCGCAGGTTATGGGCGATGTTGAAAATCGACGGCTGCGACGAGCCATTGGCCAGCGGCGGCACCGCGGTATGAAGAATTCTCATGCCCAGTTTGACGCCTTCGAGATAGCATAACGGCGCCTGGCCGCTGTTGCAGTGGGCGTGAAATTCCACCGGAATCTCTCCCGCGCTCTTGAGAACGATCGGGATCAAAGTCCGGGCTCGCTCCGGCGTGAGCAAGCCGCCGACGTCCTTAAAGCAGATTCGCCATGGATTGCTCGCTGCCGCTTCCTTGGCTTTTCGGGCGTAATATTCATCGGTGTGACGAGGGGAGACCGAGTAGATAAGATTGGCGACGGTATCCATGCCGCTTTTCTTCAAGTCGGCAATTTCTTCTTTGAAGTCAGCGAAGTCGTTCCAGGAGTTTGAGGTTCGAGTGACCGTAAGGCCATAGGAGACCAGCCGTTCGATCAACAGCTTGAGAATGCAGTGCGGGGTTTTCTCGAAGGCGCTGTGCATCCCTCCATGATAGCGCAGGCGAGTTTTCTTGATGCGCTTGGTGCCTTCGCGCACCCATTCCCACGGGTCCTCCTTGTGCTCGCGCACATACTTCTTGAACATAACGCTCAAGAAGAACTCCATGGATTCGAAGCCGGCCTGATCCATGGGCTCGGCGATCGGCAGCATGGCGCCGACGCGCATATTAAGGGCCCAGAGGCTTTGGTTGCCGTCACGCACAGTCGTGTCGATAAATCGGATCTCGCTCATCTGACCTCCGGAATTTTAGAATGGTTCAATCCGTTCAAATGGTTCAAAACGTTCAAGCCGTTCGGCTGCCTTGTTTCGGATCTCCAGGACTACTCGTGGTGCTGGGTGTACCTAGCCTTCCATAGTTTGTATAAATTCTTGAGGGCTAGATCAAACCGATCGTTGGGAGTGAATTCATGAGAAGCTATCGAAAGGAACTGTGGTTCAATACGCCGACCCGCGTCGCGTTCGTTAATATCACGGGGCAAGTGCAGGGATGCATTCGAGAAAGCGGTGTTAACGACGGTTTGGTCCTGGTGAACGCCATGCATATTACCGCTTCGGTTTTCATCAACGATGACGAATCCGGCCTGCACCATGACTATGGTGTCTGGCTGGAAAAATTGGCGCCGCACGAACCGCTCAAGCAGTATCGTCATAACGATACCGGCGAAGATAATGCCGACGCGCACATCAAGCGGCAGGTGATGGGGCGGGAAGCGGTTGTCGCCATCACCGACGGTCGCTTGGATTTCGGTCCCTGGGAGCAGATCTTCTATGGCGAGTTCGATGGCAAACGGCGCAAACGGGTGCTGGTCAAAATTATCGGTGAGTAGGAGAAGCTTCTGAATCATGAAATAGCTGCGCTTCGATATTTTCGCCGATATCGAATCGCATCAGGTCTTCTCCGACAAGCAGCGGACCGGAATACCGCTTGCGCGTGGCCGGGATCAAATCTTCGGCGGTCGCGCCGCCGAAGAGCAAGAGATGGTTGTAAACGGCCAGTTTCGGTTTGACGCGGGCAAAGACCTCACCGGCTTGCTCCGGAGTGGTATGATTGCTGCCGATTCGTTTCAATTGCTCGGGACTCTCGGCGGCAGTGCCGCTAACGGCAGTGATTTCGTGAACCACCAGGTCGGCGCCGCGCGCATGATTGATCAAGTTTTCATTGAAAGTCGTGTCTCCTGAGAGCACAGCGGAACGTCCTCGATAATCGATTCGATAGCCGAAGGCCGGCAACTCTTCGCTGCCATGATCGACCTCGAATGCCGTGATGATTATCCCGTTCTGCGAATAGACAACGCCTTCTTTAATCTCCTCTGATTCGAGTTTGGCGCCGGCCATCGGATAGCTTCTGCTGCGAACGCGCAGATCGACGGCGAATGCCAACGGTAAATGTTCCATCATCTGATTCGTGCCGTGAGGTCCCCAGACATGGAGCGGAGTTTTACGGCTTCCCCAAGGACGGCCGATCCAGCCGGTCAGCCAGAGATCGGCGAAACCAACCAGGTGATCGGAATGATGATGTGTGAGCAACAAACCGGTGATATCGGCAAACGGGATGCCGAGCTGATGCAGCCGCTGCATGGCGCCGCGCCCGGCATCGAAGATAAATTTTTGATCTCCGGCTTCGATCAAGGTGCTCGGCCCGAAGCGGCCCAACAGCGGAGGCGGCGCTCCGGTTCCCAGCAAGGTCACCCGGAACAAATCTGCAACAGGTTCTATCATGAGTCCTCGCAAGGATGATTTCGCCGCGGGAAACGGCAATGCCAGTCAATCTATCATCGCTAGAAGAATTTGTGCAATTGACCCGGGTGAGCCTGGCCGGTATCGTTGGATCAGTGAAAAATAACTTTAATAGCGGTTCACCACCGGCCAGCCGGACGAGATCAGAGCGCCGTTCGAAATCATTCAAGATGCGGCACGAGATGCGCTTGGAGCCGGCGCAGCCGCGCAGGAATCAGACGTCGGCGGACGGAGCCTATAAATCTCCGTGCCCGCACTATCCCTACTGCATCGGTTGTCCGTTGAGTCATGTTCCTTACCCGGAGCAGCTGCTTAAGAAGCGCCATATCGTCGCCGGTGCGCTCGCCCGCTATCCGTCGCTGTTGGACGCTGAAGTGCCACCCGTGGCGGCAGCGCCGCACCGGCTGGGCTATCGAGCGCGCATAAAACTAGTTGTGCGCAGCACCCGCGGCGAAATCGCCACCGGGCTCTACGTGCCGGGCAGCCATCGTGTGATCGATATCTCTTCGTGCCCGGTACATCCCCGGCCGGTGAATCAGGTGCTTCAATATCTCAAGAAGAAGATTCTCGAGCTGGGCATCGAGCCTTACGATGAGAGAGACGACAGCGGGCAGCTGCGCTATTTGGATTTTCGCTACAGCTTCGCTCAGCGCGAGTTGAGTGTGACGTTAGTGACCCGGCACGGGGATTTTCCTCAAGGTGGCGCACTGGCCCGTTCGCTGAGCCGCAAATTTTCCTTCATCAACGGGGTAATCCAGAACGTCAACCCGCAGCGAGGTAACGTGATCTGGGGAGACCGTTACCGGATCATCTCCGGTCGCGACACTTTGCTCGAGCAGGTCGGCCCTGTGACTCTTGGATTTCCCGCCGGGGTATTTTCACAGGCAAACCCATCTACGGCGAAAATGCTTTACGAGACGATAAACGCAATGGCGGCGTTAAACGCCCGCGAAACGGTGCTCGATCTGTATTGCGGTGTGGGACCGATCTCGCTCTATCTCGCCGGCACCGCCCGTCTGGTTTGGGGAGTCGATGACAGCTCGCTTTCGATCGACACCGCCAAACAGAATGCGCGCAGAAATGGCATTTCGAATTGCCGTTTCTTCGAGGGCGACGTGGCAGAAAAAGTCGCCGAAGCCAAAAAAACTTTGGGTCAAATTGATCTAATAGTGCTCAATCCGCCGCGCAAGGGGGTTCAGCCGGAGGCCATGGAAGCGATGCTCGCGGTGAATGCTCCTAAATTGATTTACGTGTCGTGCAACCCCGACAGCCTGGCGCGCGACCTCGATAAACTGCTGAGGCGACATTACCGCGTGCGGCGGCTGCAGCCATTCGATATGTTCCCGCAAACCGAGCAAGTGGAAACGGTGGTGTCGCTGGAGAAAAGTTAAGTGGTGGTTGCAAAATCTTAGTTCGTTGTGATTCTATTGCTCAATCGACGGTCGGGAGGTGATTATGGCTGAATTGAAGGTTGACGGCGTGGTCCACTGGTCGATTCCGGTGAATAATTTAGAGGAGGCCGAGAAATTTTATGGCGAGATTCTCGGTTTGGAACCCAAGGGACGTTTGGGCGGGTCGGGGATGTCCTGCTTTAAAGCCGGGGATCACAACATATTGCTATGCGTCCGCAACGAGACAACCGTACGAACGCCGCAACAGGACAATCGGCTCCATCACGCCTTTATGGTGAGTCCCGAAATGTGGGAGAGAGGATGCCGGCTGTTTCAGAAAAATGGCGTCAAGATCGCCGAGCCGATCGTGTATCGGGAGAAGGGTCACTTCACCGGTCGCGAATTATACTTCCTCGATCCGAGCGGCAATATGTTGGAGCTGTGCGATCCGACCTGGAAGCCCGGCATGCCCACCCCGAGCTACGAAGAAATAGTCGGGACGAACTAAATATCTTCCCATAGCGCAAATTGGCGCCGCCTCTTGCCCTTTCTTCCGGCGGCGCCACCAGCTCCCCCTACGAGAGAACCGCCAACGGAAGACGGCGTCTCCAACATGCATCGACGCGAGCGATTATATGAGCGCTTCCGGATAACGCGACTTGAGCACAAGCGCAGGGGGTTACGGCTTGAACGCCTTGAACGGCGGCAGCCAATTGGATTGAACTGTTGAACGGTTTAGCGGGCGCCATTTTCCTGCGAGCTGATCATGATCTGCTTTAGTCCGGCAGTGTCGTCGAGTTGCCCACCAGGGCTCATGTGCAAGGAGAATGCACTCGTCGAGGAGAAAACCATGCTATGCTAGACGATTTCCTGCAGATTCTTCCAGAGGTGATTTTCGAGGCCGCCGAGAAGTTAGGCGGCCGTTGCACCGGCCGCTTCTACGCGCTCAATGCGCTGGAAAATCGTGTGTATGACATCGAGATGGAAGAAGGCCCGCACGTGGTCGTCAAATTCTACCGGCCCGGCCGCTGGAGTCGCGCCATGATTCAGGCCGAGCACGATTTTTTGAAGGCCTTAGACGAAAGTGAGATTCCGGTCGTCCGCCCGCTCACGGACGCTAACGGGCAAACCATTAATGAAACTAATCAAGTGATGTTCACAATTTTTCCGAAGCGTCCGGGACGACTGGAGCCCGAACTGACGACGGAACAGCTCATGCGCTTAGGAAAATTCTTGGCTCGTCTTCATAACGTTGGGGCGACGGTAAAAGCCGCGAGCCGGTTACGGCTTGATCCTCAAACCTATGGGCGAGACCCTTTGAAATTTTTAAAAGACGGACACTTCGTTCCGATGGAACTCGCGAGTCGATTCGAAACCATCGCCACGCAGATTTGCGACGCAATCACTCCTCGCTTCGAGGGAGTCGAGTACGTTCTGCTGCACGGAGATTGCCACTCCGGTAACATTCTATGGAATAGAGACGATCCGTACTTCATCGATTTCGATGACATGCTCTATGCGCCTCCCGTTCAAGACATCTGGATGCTCACGGGCGCAGACGACGACTACGGGAGAGAGCAGAGGCGTATCCTGCTCCAGGCATACGAACAGATGCGAACTTTCGACATCAGAACGATGCATCTCATCGAGCCGTTGCGGTCGCTTCGCATGATTCATTTTGCCGCGTGGATCGCGCGCCGGTGGGAAGACAGCGCTTTCAAAGCGGCATTTCCCGACTTTGGTACCGAGCACTATTGGCAAGATCAAATCGAAGCGCTCGCGCTGCAGTTAGAAAAGTGCGAGAACCACACGAGCGATATCTACCGTTGAACGTATTCGTTCTATCTATCAATGGCCAGTGAACACACGCATCACTTCGCCTCGCTGATTTCGAATCCTAAGCTGCGTAGCAACGTGACTGTTTCTTCTGACTGCCTACTGATTTGACGCACCACCGACTGCAGCGCGTCGACCGCATCGACCGCAAATCGCCTGGGCCAAGCTGCGATCGCTGCGGGACGGAGCGGTAATCGTGCGCGAAAATCTTAACAGTGAATCCAAAAGTACCCGTGCGCGGCGAACAAAACAAAAATTAAGAAAGTCTAGAAATAAAAGTCTGACCGTTGCTTCTGCGAAGCGGCCCCACGATCTTATGCCTCGCTTAAAGAGTCGGTTATGGGCATCGAGCGATCCGCAACGCGGTCGTCTCACGATGTCGGAACTGATTTTTTATCATGTCGATTTATGATAACGCTCGAACAATACTATGGCGTTTAGGAAAAATCTGCTCGCTCTGAGCTTCGTTCTTGTCTGGATTGGTTGCGCGTCGGTCACCGTCGCCGGCGCACAGCTCGACAGCGTTACTATCGGGTTTTCTTCCTTTTCAGGATTTTACGGTCCGTTGTGGCTCGCCGTCGAAGATGGTTTGGGTAAAAAGTACGGAGTGGACCTGAGAGCCGTCTACGCAGGCAGAGTCCGTCCCCAGCAATTGCTCGCCAGCGGGGAGACTCCCTTGGTAATTGCGTCGGGAAGCGGCGCCATGACTTCACACGTTCTCGGCGTGAAGGACCAGGTGATCGTGGCGCTGCTTTCCAGCAAAATGGGCGGCGGCATATTCTCCAAAAGCGAAATTAAAAGACCCGAAGACCTGAAGGGCAAGCTGATTGCAACCGGACGCCCAGGCGCTCTTAACGACGTTCTGGTTCGTTATGTGTTGACGCGCAAATGGGGACTCTCTCCCGATCGAGATGTAAAGCTGATGCCGATTGGAGAGCCGCCGCTCATGCTACAAGCTTTGGAACGGGGCGTTGTCGATGCAACATCGTTGTCGGTTCCGGCGAGCTTTCTGGCTAAGAGCAAGGGATTTTTTGAGCTGGTCAATTATGATGCCCTGGGGCTCAGCTACCCCCAGCATGCCGTAACCACCCT
>DASUVS010000022.1:0-3056 GCA_036378835.1 Binatia bacterium
AATACAGGGAAGAAGTGAGAGATCAGCAGCTACTGGAATGGCGAAAGCGTCGGGGACGATCAGGCTTAGGAGTCGATGCGGCGCGAATTCGCGCCGCATCTACGGCCTATTCATCTGGTTACTTATCCGTGGCTCTCTCCACTTTGTCTCCTGCTCGTTCAACCGATCTATCGACTTTTTCACCGGCTCGTTCCATCGGCCCCTTCCGATCGCAAGCGGCTAATCCGCCAAGCAATAGGATTCCCGCGAACACCGATACTGATAATCTTTTAAAAGTTGCCATGAGATGTCCTCCTCTAGATGTTTATGGCGCCACAAGCCGCCTCACTGCGGCGAGAAGCAACCACCCGTGCTACATCCGCAGCTTCCATGCCACACCGTAAAATAAAGCGATATCAAAACCTAGCAAGGCATTATTCGTTTCGATTGTGGGGCATCGTCAAAAATTGAGACGCCGAGCTATCGGCCGGGAAGCTTCTTTGTCCCGAAAGTCAGACAAAGGGGCTCAGAGGTGAGACAGTTAAGGCATCGTGTTCTAGAAGCTGGCTCCGGCAACAACGGGACATCAGACTAGCGCGGCAAGACTGTTGAACCAAGTAACCGGAGCGGTTCATCTGTTTAGCTTGTCTTCGTTTCCTAACAGACTTCAACCCGCCAGGTATTACTTCGGCAGTATCCGTGTTATCGTCCGAGCCGTTCATAATTGCCAAACGGGAGAACACAGACATGTATCCACCAAGTCTGTCTTGCGGCGAAAGCTCTTCACCAGCACGGCTTCGTCATCCCATTTTGAGGCGAGTCGTTGCTTTGACGTTTCTTTTCCTTGCGTTCATAGCGCTAAAAGCGCCGGCCGCGGAGCGCTTTTATATTAGCATCCCCGGTCCGACTTTGAGCTATGTTCCTCTCTATTACGGACAAGAGAAAGGATTCTTCTCGCGGGACGGCTTGGACCTGCAGATCCTGGTGGTGCGCGGTATTGTCGGCGTCAGCAGTCTCATGTCCGGCGAGATTGACGTCACCTGCCATGCAGGCAGCGGCTTTTCCGCCGCATTGCGCGGTTTGCCCTTAAAGATTATATCCGTGACCCGCGATCGGCCGATTCATGAACTTGTCGTCGGCTCATTTGCTTCACCGACAGAGCTCAAAGGAAAATCGATCGCCGTCGGTTCGTTAGAGGGCACCGCTGCCATCATGACAAGGCGCATCCTGCAGGCCAAAGGCCTTGATCCACAAAAGGATGTCACGCTGTTGAGCATGGATACGCCGGCGCGGCTGCAATCGTTACTGACCGGTAAAGTCGCGGGAGCGATGATGACTCCTCCATCGACCTATCTTGCCGTGGACCAAGGGTTCAAGGTGTTCGGCCGCGGTCGCGACTACATGCGTTACCTGCAAACGGGCGTGGTCGCCACCGATACACACATCAAGCAGAAACGTGAACGGCTGGTCCGCTTTCTGAGCGCGTGGAACCGCGCGCTAGAATTCTACCAGGAAAACCCGGAGCTCATGATTCCCTACATCCAAAAAAGGCTCGGCGTCAAAGACGCATCGATGGCCAAGAGAATGTACGATGATGACGCGCCATTTATCATATCCAATGGCACCCTCAGCGGCGATGCCGTCAGGGAGATTGTCGACATCGGCAGGGAAGCCTTGCGAATAAAAGAACCGATAGCCACGGAAAAAATTTTCGACTTCACCTTAGCCGGCGAAGCAGCGAGGTAGGAGGGTCTGACAGGCCGATGACGAGCGGCGCGCGAGATCTTACAAGCCGGCTTCTTACGTGATCTACGGTGGATTGCGCAAGCCGGCTGATTATTCACCTCTATACTGAAAAAGTTTTGATTGATCGGCAAGCAACGCAGTTGTGACCCGCGTCACGCTATTTAAACGTGATTTCCCTGACCAGTTTGTGCCATCGGTCCAACGCTTGCTCATACTGAGCAAGCGTTCCCTCTTTTTCCGGATACCAGCGTTTAAATCCATAATCCTTGCGCGCGCTGCCGAAGTCCAAGTCTTCGAGCAGTTTCTGCCCTTCCGGACTCAGCAGAAAATCCACGAAAAGGAGCGCCGCATGGGGCCTTTGACTATTGGCATATACCGCCGCTCCTCCAGCGCCGACGACATTTATATCCATGGGGACCCAGGCCACTGGGGCGCCCTTCTTGGCGGCCACATGCGTCGCGCTATAAAATTGACTGGGCGATGCAGGCACCTCCCCTGAAGCCACCAGCTGGGTCAGAGCGCTGCCGGCCATAGGATACGCTTTGATATTTTGTTCCTTCAGTTTCCTGACAAACTCCTCGCCTTTGACTTTGATCATTGCGCCAATGCTGCGGGCGCCGGTGTCATCGGCCGCTAAACCGAGTTTATCACGGAGCTCAGGTTTCAGCAGACCGGAGAAATTCTGCGGCACCTCGCCTGCGCTTAGAAGGTTTTTGTTATAGGCAAATCCGATATACGACTCCCGATCAATGATCCAATAAACCAGATTCGCCGGCCCTTTCTCTCTTGATTCCTCGGGAAAAGCCGTCAGGTATGGTGAAGTGTAAGGGAGTAACAGCTGGTTGTCGCGGAAAGTCAATAATCCCGGCAGTGTCGTTTCTATGGCATCGGCGATATGGCGCCGGGCCTGAGCTTCATTCAATAACCGTTGGGCCAACGCGGAAGATCCAGCGCGGTAGATTTCAACTTTTACACCGGGATATTTGCCTTCGAAGGTAGCGGCGATTTGCTTGTTTTGGACCGCGGCCAGAGTCGTGTACCAGACCAGTTTGCCTTCGCGTTTAGCGCCATCGAACAGCAGACGCTCACGCTCCGATCCGCTAAAACCAGCAATCTCGGCCGGAGAAGACGGCCTCACGGACTGAGTCCAGGCCGGTGAGTTTATCAGGAAAACGAAAAGTAAGGCGGGGGTAAGGATCTTCAAATCGAACTCCCTTCATTCGGAAATAGGTTCTGTCTTCTCCGACGTATTGCCCGATTACTCTCCAGAGTTTTTCCGAGGACATTTATCAATGTTCATACGCGGCCGGCTGTAAATGAATATAAGCGCC
>DASUVS010000023.1:0-7263 GCA_036378835.1 Binatia bacterium
ACAAAGGCAAAAAGGTGCCGTCTTACACCGAATATGTCGACAATACGTTCGTGGAAGAAGCGCAGAAGCTGGCTGCTGTTAAGTAGCGCCTCGATTCGACTTTGAATGACTGGCGCATGACGGAAGGAAGATAGGACATGAAAGCAATCGGGCGATCTTTGATAATCGTTGCTTTGATCGTACTCGTTAGCCATAGCGGCGCGAGCGCTCAAGCTCTAAAGAGAATTCGTATCGGCTATCCGTCGTTGAGCTTCAGGCAAAGCAACGTCTGGGTGGCCACAGAAATGGGCTTGTTCAAGAAGTACGGCCTCGACGTCGAGCCGATCTTTCTCC
This sequence comes from Binatia bacterium, assembly GCA_036378835.1. Lineage (GTDB taxonomy): Bacteria > Desulfobacterota > Binatia > UBA9968 > UBA9968 > WHTF01. Next base: position 334 of record DASUVS010000023.1, read on the forward strand.
GGGGCGGCCAAACCGCGACCCTGGCTTTGGTTTCCGGCGATCCGCCGATCGTGAATATCGGCACGGTGGTGCAGGCAGGTCTCCAAGGCCATCCGCTGGTGTTGGTTGCCGCGGTCGAAACCCAGTACGACCAGATCGTTTTCGTCCGACCCGGCATAACCAAACTCGAAGAACTCAAAGGGAAAAACTTCGGTATCAGCGGATTTGGCGCGGCCACGCATTACGCCTCGACCATTCTGGTTAAGCACCTGAAGCTCGAGTCCAAGGATCTTCCGCTGGTGCCGGCCGGACCCGATGCCGAGCGCCTGGCCGCCCTGCTTTCGGGAAAGGTCGATGCCACCTTTTTCAGCTCTTCGGCCGCGCCCGTGGCAAGAAAAGCCGGATTGACCGAGCTGCTGCAAATCGCCGATCTAGGAGTCGAAGTTCAGGGCAACGGATTCGCAACCTCGCGCGAGTACATCAAGACTAATCGGGAAACTGTAAAATCGGCATTGAAAGGTTTCGTCGAAGCCATTTATTTTATTTACGCCAACAAGAAAGACGCGCAGAAAGTTTTCGCCAAGTATATGCGCACCGACAATCCCGCCGTGCTCGAAGAGTCCTACGAAGGCTATATCAACACGATTCCGAAAAAGCCTTACCCGACTCTCAAAGGAATTCAGTTCATGCTCGACATGCTTGCGCCGCAGCTGCCGCAGGCGAAAAATGCCAAGCCCGAACAGTTCGTCGATCTGAGTTTTTTGCAGGAACTGGAAAAAGAAGGGTTCTTCAACGAAATGGCGAAGCGGTATCCAAGCAAATAGCAAGCTTCCGAACGTCTAAACAAGTCGCGCACAAGGAGGAGTGATTTATGGCAACTAAAACCATCCAGCCGGAATCTTTGAACGATCCGCGGCCGCGTTATAGCCAGGGAATACAAGCAGAGGGCGGAAGGCTGCTTTTCATCGCCGGCCAAACCGCTTCGGATAAAAACGGCAATGTCGTCGGCAAGGGGGACATCAAAGCTCAAACCCGCCAGGTGTTCGATAATATCAAAGCAGTCTTACAAGCCGCGGGAGGCTCGCTCGACAATCTGGTGATGACCACCACCTATATTACGGATCGAAGCTACCGGGAAGGATATAACGAAGTCCGCCGCGGGCTCTATAAAAAAGACCCGCCGACCAGCACGCTTCTAATCGTCAGCGGCCTGGCCAACGAAGACTACATGATCGAGATCGCCGGAATCGCCGTCATCTAGCAGTTTTATGAAAAACTCTGAATGCAGGCTGCTCAAAAAGATCTCGAAGGCGAGTCGCGCGAATCACAAGGATGAAAGCGTAAATCTGAAAGCGGAATTCAGTTTACAGCTTTCATAATTCGTCTTTTCCGCAGCCTGCCAGTTTAAGGCTATGAGAGTTACAGTTCTCGACGATTACCAGAAGGCGCTTGCAAGCACGCCGGCGATCAAACGCCTGCAGCAGCGCGCCGAGGTGCAAATCCTGACTGAGAAATTACCGGACGAGGGCGCCCTAGTTCGCGCCCTCGCCGGCTCGCGCGCGGTGATTCCGATTCGCGAGCGCACTCGATTCAACGCGCCTGTGTTAAACCAATTGGCGGATCTTGAATTGATCTCTCAAACCGGCAATCACGTTTATCACGTCGACATGGAAGCGGCGACCGCAGCGGGCATCATCGTCGCCATGGCGCCGGGGGGCAACAGCACGACCGAGATGGCCTTCGGTTTGATGTTGGCGGTGATGCGCCGGATTCCGCAAAGCGATCAAGCGATGAGACGAGGCGAGTGGCCGCTGGTGCTCGGCTATGTTCTAAAGGGCAAGACACTGGGAATTTTAGGTCTAGGAAAGATCGGCACCGAGGTCGCCGCGATCGGGCGCGCTTTCGGCATGAACGTCATCGCCTGGGGGCCGACCTTGACGGCCGAACGCGCCGGCAAATCACAGGCGACCTACATGGGCCTGGAAGAAGTCCTGAAAAACGCCGATATCGTTTCGATCCACCTAAAACTTTCGGAGCAAAGTAAGAACCTGCTGAACGAAGAGCGGCTTCGCTTGATGAAAAAATCCGCTTATCTGGTCAACACCGCGCGGGGCGCCATCATCGATGAGCTGGCGCTAGTGAAAGTATTACGCGAAGGCGCTATTTCTGGCGCCGCTCTCGACGTCTTCGTCGAAGAACCGCTTCCGCCGAACCACCCGCTCCTACAATTTAGCAACGTCGTACTAACTCCGCATCTCGGCTGGCCAACCGATTCCGGTTTTGAAGGCTTCGCTGAAAACGCCGTCGCCAACATTCTCGATTACATGGACGGGAAATTGACGCGGGTCATCAATCCTGAAGCGCTCGATCGTCGCGCGTCACGCAGTAACCCCGGCCGGATCATACCGCTTTGATCCTGGTGGTATGAAACACTGCATTATCTTGATCGATAAATTCGACTAACGCCTGGGCCGGTTTAACCGCTGGATCCACGGTTATTTTTGCAAAGTTAAAATTCTCGGCGAGAAAAAAATCGAAACGGGACGCATAGCCGTCGGTCACTCGATTCAAGGGCGCCGCCAATGGGCCGGCGGTAATATCCTTGAGACCCTTGCTTTTGGGAATGCTCGTCACCGCTGCATAATGAAGATCGGCGCTCAGGAAAACCACGCCGGTTATGCGCTTATCTCTGATTAACCGCAGCAGCTCCGCCCGTTCCTCCGGGTAGCCGTCCCAACGATCAATCCCGCCACCAGCCATAGGCACGGAAGTCGCCACGAACTTAAACATCGCGGAAGAGGCCGCCAGCCCTTTAAACAGCCAATCCTTCTGCGCCGTCCCTAGCATGGTCCGAGTTCCCGGATCCCGGTACTGGCGCGTGTCCAACAGAAATAATTCCAAGGCCTTGCCCCAACGAAACGAGCGATAGATCCGATCCTCATCGCTGGGGTGGCGGCGGATCGGCCAGTAGTCAAAGAACGCCTTTCTCCCGGTCGGCACCAGCCGATTGCCGGCAAAAAAATTATTCACCACTTCGTGATCATCCCAAACGACGTAGGTGCTGGTTTCGAAGAAACAGAGCTGCGTAGCGGGATCGTTGCGATTGGCGCGGTACTTCGCCCAGAAATCACTCAACTTCCGCGCGGTACCGCCGAAATCGGCATAGATGGTGTCGCCCAGATGAAGAAAAAAATTAGGTCGCTGCGCGCGCACCGCGTTCATGATGGTAAACGGTTGATAGCTTTCCCGACTATCACCGCTGAAACAAAATGAAACCTTGGCAGCATCGGCCGGAGCCGGCGCAGTTAGAAAGCTGGCGAGATATCCCGGCTTTTTACCGGTGACTGCGGCGTAATAAAAGTAAGTCGTCCCGGGATCGAGCTTCTGCAATTCGATCTTTACAGTATAGTCGGCCTTCTCATCCACCCGGAATGGGCCGGCGGACGCGAAGCGACTAAATTGACGATCGTTACTATAGTGCAGCATCACCTCGCTGCCCGGCTCGGCGCGCAGCCAAACGATCGCGCCATCCGGTGTTACGTCGCCAGCCACATAGCAGAGTGACAAACCGGTATCGCGATCACTGCCAATACGGAGGGGAGCGCACGATGACTGGGTGAAGAGCCCGGGCATGGCCAAGCCCGCGCCGGTCAGCATTCGAAGAAATTCTCTGCGCCTCACCTTGGATTAAACCTGGAGCTGAAGTTTGTTCCAGATCAACTCGCAGAGCCACCCGGCAACCACCGGGAAAAAAAAGCTCACGGCGAAGCGCACCGCGACGATCTTCGTTCCGAGAAAAGGAATCTCCCACATGATCACACGTTGCAGGCCGAAGAGAGACCAGGCGGTGAGATAAGCGATCAGAGGCCCGACGCCAATGCCTACCTTATAGAGCGACGCCACCACGGGAAAATGCGTCATCGGCCCGCCCGGCGTGACGCTCCCCAGGGCCATGCCGATCAGAATTCCTTTGCCGCCCGATCCATGCCCCATCCACCGAACGATGACTTCCTGCGGGACCACCGCCTGAATCAAGCCAGCCAGTGTGAACGCGGCGATCATGCGCGGAGTTATCTCGATGATCAATGCTCCGGTCGCGGTTAGACCATCGTTTGCCGCTTGCGGCGACTTCCAGTAGATAGCGATCAGCGACAGGATCGCAGCCGCCAGCATGACAATGGTGGACGTGTCCATAGATCTCCTTAGACTCAGGCGGAATTTCTCTCGGGTGGGCATTGATGAAGTTTTGACCGGACGTAAAGCGTAGCCTGCAACTTTAAACAGCAAGCGATAATTTTTCAAGCAGACCGTTTCGCAACGAGCATTTGACTTGCCGGCGTCACTATAGTCTTTATAGTTTCCAATAGGCTGCTGAAAAAGCCTGATAGGCTTCGTTGCACCTCAAAACGCTTCGCCAAACTCGTGTTCGTGGTACGTGTTCGTGTCCGTTCTGGAATCCGCGATCACGTTTGCACGGACACGATCACGAGGATGCGGTCCTCGCCGTGAATCTTGTGGAGCAGCCTATGGGCAGAGTTCTTAGCAGACTGACAGTAATTGAATTAGAAGGAGACCGAAGTGACCATTGATTTAGAAGCGGCAAACAAAGTGTTAGCGCAAATCGATCGCGATGAGCTGGCCCAGCTGGGCTGCGATCTCACCAGCATTCCCAGCCCTACCGGCCAGGAAAAAGCCATCGGCGAATTCATTTTGAATTGGTTTCACGCCAACGGCCTCAAAGCCGTGCGACAAGACGTCGAATTCGATCGGCCCAATGCCGTAGGCATCGTCAGAGGCGACGGCACGGGATTAAGCCTGGGCTTCAACGGCCATACCGATACCAGCTTTACCGGAACGGCGGAAGACGCGCGCATGGTCGCCAACATGGAGCCGGAATCAGAGCTGAAAGGCAAAATTGTCGGCAACAAAGTACAGGGCCTGGGCATCTCCAATATGAAAGGCGGCGTCGCAGCGTTTATGATGGCCGGCAAAGCGCTGAAGAAAAGTCAGGTCAAGCTTAAAGGCGACGTCATCCTCGCGGCAGTGGTCGGCGAAATCTCGCGAACTCCCATTGGGCCGTGGCAAACCAAAGAATACCGCGGCGAAGGCGCCGGCACCAGGCATCTGCTGACCCATGGCATGCATTCGGACTATGCCGTAGTCGCCGATGGCTCGGATTTAAACATCGTCTGGACGCAAACCGGTGTGGTGCAAGTGAAGATTCAAACCTTCGGCAAAGCCGAGGCCGCATGGGGCTCCAACCGTTCGACTCATCCGATGGAAAAGATGAACGCCATCGTCAAGATGACCAGGATCATCGAAGCGGTTGAACGCTGGGGCGCCGAGTTCGAGAACAAATACGTCTACAACTCCCCTACCGGCCCGCTGTATCCCAAGGTCAATATCGGCGGCATTGAAGGCGGCGCGCCGTACCGGCCCAACTATTTTCCCGGCGTCTGTACGATCTACGTCGATGTGCGCATGCCGCCGCAAGTCAGACCGGTGATCATCAAGTATGAATTGGAGACGGCGTTGAACCGCCTCGGGCTGGACTACGACATGGAGATTTACAAGTCGCTGCTCGGCCATGAAGGCAAGAATGTCGAACCGCTGGTGAAATCAGCCGAAGAAGTTTATCAGCATCTGTTCAAAGAAAAGATCAAACCCGAGGCCGCCGATCGCGCCAGCATCTGGACCGACACCAACGTCTATAACGAGCTCGGCATTCCCGCCATCAAGATCGGTCCGCGCGGCCGCCGCATCGGCCCGAGAAATGAAGAAATCGAAATAGATGTGATGGTGAAGGCTGCGCAAATCTATGCGCTGATGGCACTGGATATTTGCAGCCGGGAACGGGCGTAGGACGCTTTATACCGCTTCACTTTCGGCGAAGATCAGCTTTGGCGGCTTATGGGCGGCACATCGCACTGGCATAGCGTTAGGCGTGATCCGAAAGCCATGATGGAATTCCTCAACCGAACCGATGTGGTAAAGGATCACGGAAAAGCTAACTGAGATCTTCGGGCGTTGGCCTTCGTTCCATGATTCAGAGGTCATCAGGATCCGGTTGGAGCACCGTGGGCGAGATAAGTGGGAGGGGCCGGTCGCGTACGTCAGCGTCCATGTGTTCGAGGGTTATCGCCAAAACGAGGCGTCTACCGGGATCAATGGCGAAATCACACGATCATAACATCACGCTTTGCCTCCGTTATAACCTGTCTCTGAGTGGCTTCAATCAGCAGAACGCGATACAGGATTCCACGTCCGAGTCCGAAGACCCGCAAAACGAAGACGTGAGGTGGGTGGGTCCGGCGTACCGAGTTAACTTTCAATCATCCTATGGCGTAGGCATTTCGTTTGTCTGTGGCTCTATCGAAGTCGACACGGTGGACCGAACCTGTCCCGAAGAGAGCGTTTACGCCTAACAATTGGGTTGAGATGGCCGCGGCGGACGGTGCCGCTCACCCAAACGTTAGACGCCGAGACACATCGATGACAAATTCCGAACACGCATTTCTCTCGTTGCCGGCCTACTGGGACGGCATTGCAGAGGCATTGAGTGCCCGGCTTTCAGCCGCCAAGAAATATCTACGTCACCCTGTTGCGGGATTTAGCGCTGAGGGTTACTACATTGACTTACTTCGTGAATATGTCCCGAAGCGCTACGCTGTGGAATCTGGCTTCGTCATCAACGCCGCTGGTAACAGAAGCCACCATCTCGACATCATCGTCGCCGACACGTTTCACATTCCCCCCCTTTGCTCAGAACCGACGTACCGTGTATTTGCCGCTGAATCTGTGTGCGCGGTCATCGAGGTCACAACATCTCCACGCGGCCGCGATAAAGGCATCAGCAAACTAGAGCAAGATATCGCTAAGTTGGCGCAGGTCCGAACTTTGTGCCAGGAGCGCGAGTACTTCGATGTTCAGCCAGTCCTGGTCGGAAAGAAA
>DASUVS010000024.1:0-14967 GCA_036378835.1 Binatia bacterium
AACGGCCAACATTTTGGTAATGGCGCCCCAGCCAAAAACACACACCACTGAGTCAACCAGAGCTGTATTCTGCATACCCCTTGATTACTCAAGCGTAGCCCGGCATTCCCGAATCGCCAAAACAATCGACAGGGGAGAAACCTGGAGTGCCGGAATTTGCTAACGATGAAGATCCTTGGAGTTTTCGTCCTTAGCTTGCTTGATGGAATCCTCGTCCTCGTCGCTGCTCACTCCTTTTTTGAAGTCGCGAATGGCTTTGCCCAAGCCACTGCCGATCTGCGGCAGCTTGCTGGGACCAAAAATGACCAGCGCGATTGCCAAGATGATTAAAAGCTCCTGCATTCCAAGTCCGAACATAAACCCTCCTAGCTCTTACGCTTCAAAGCGAAGAATACAGCGTTATCTCCTCGTTGAACGAGAAGCAAGATTCGCTCCCCACGTCTGCCCTGACGCACGGCGCGTTCGAAGTCTTTGACATTGTTGACCGGCTTTTGGTTAACCTCACGAATCACATCCGCAGGCTCTAAGCCTACCTGTTCCGCAGGGCTGCCGGATTGCACTTCCAGAACCAAAACCCCCTTTATGGAGCTCAGTCCCAGACGGCGCGAACTTTCCGGAGTGATGCGTTGAACCCGTAATCCCAACTCCGGGTCACGCGCTTCCACCTGCTGGCTGCCATCACCATCATCCGGCAACTCGCCAATGCGGACGGAGGCGACCCGCTCGAGTTTCTCGCGAACAATCTTCAACGTTATCTTGTGCCCGGGCGCGGTGTCGGCGATCATTGTGCGAAGATCGGGATTTTTCGAAAGCGGCTTTCCGTTGAACTCAATAATTACATCACCGACCCTGATGCCCGCTTCTGCCGCTGGGCTATTTTCCGTAACCTCGGTAACTGTTTGTATCTCTCCGGCAAAATGAGACAGACCCGATGAAGATGCTGCTTGCTGTGAAACGGCTTGCGCGCGAATCCCGAGCCAGCCACGCACCACTTTGCCGTTCTTTCGGAGTTGATCGGTGATCTTTTTGGCCAGATCGATGGGAATGGCAAAGCCGATGCCGACGTTGCCGCCACTCTGACTAAAAATAGCGCTGTTCACTCCCACAACTTCACCGACAGCATTGATCAGCGGGCCACCGCTATTGCCGGGATTGATCGATGCATCGGTCTGAATGAAATTATCATAAGGTCCAGCGCCGATGACCCGTCCCTTGGCGCTGACAATTCCCGCCGTCACCGTATGCTCCAAGCCGAACGGATTACCAATCGCCATGACCCAATCACCCACATCCAATCGGCTCGAGGTGCCGAGCCGAGCGAACGGAAGAGGAACATTGGTCTTGCGAATCTTGATCAACGCTAAATCCGTTCTGTCGTCCTTGCCAATGAGGCGTGCGTCGAATTCAGATTGGTCGGCAAGCCTTACTTTAATGGCGTCGGCGTTCTTGACGACGTGATAGCTGGTCAAAATCTCGCCATCCTTACTGATCAGAATACCGGACCCGAGGCTCCTCTGGCTGTTGTCTCGAGGCTGGGAGTCGCCAAAGAAACGATTGAAGAACTCATCAATCGGATCGCCGGAAGTGCCGCGCGGAGCGCGTTGTGCTGTCGTCGAGATGTTGACGACGATGGGCATGGTCCGTTTGGCGATGGCGGCAAACGATGGCGGGCGACTTTCAAGCGATGACAAACTAGCCGCAGCAGCGCTAGACGACCAATCGCCGTGCGCGGCGATTGAGGGCAGGAAATATGCCATAGCCAGGCCCAAACCTAGCTGGAAATAGAATTGGAACGGCAACATGCTTTTCTCGCTTGCGCGGCCAAAGTGAAACTCACGATAGCAGATTTTTATCCTCCCTATAAGGGTTCCAATTGGTTAGAATCATTTGCAAATCGATATACCAATGGTTAAGAAGAGACGCAAAGTCGCGATCCAAGAACAAGATGAAATCCACTCCGATCGATTACGACACGGTTCGAGAGATGTTGCGCACTGCGACGCCGGATCGCATCTTGCGCTTCATCGGCAAAAGCCACCCCGCCGACATAGCGCTGCTCTTCAAGGGGCTGGACCCCGCCGAGGTGCGGCAATTTTTCGACATCCTTTTTTCCGCCCGGCGAGCCGCCAAAACTCTCACCGAACTACCGCCTGAATTATTGCCCGACATCCTGGCACTGATCGATGATGAGAAGATCGCCCGCGTGATCGTGCGCGCCGATCCCGATGATGCGGTGACAATTATCGACAGCCTAACGGAAGAGCGCCGTGAATCTGTCTTGTCGTTACTGGACCCCGAGCGCCGCGAGGAAGTCCGCGAGCTCATCAGCTATCCGGAAGGCACCGTCGGCAGAATCATGAACACGGATTTTATGGCTCTGGCGCCAACCATTACGGCTCAAGGCGCCATTGATAAAATCCGTGAACGCGGCGAGCTTGCGAGTTTTTTTTACCTCTACGTGGTCGATCAGGAGAACAAGTTAGTCGGTGTCGTGCCGATTCGCAATTTAGTCATAGCTCCCCGCGATCGCACACTGAGTGAGATGATGATCGCCGATCCGTTAAAAGGCGACGTCTTCATGGACCAGGAAGAAGCGGCGCGAATTGTGGCGAAGTACGAGCTTCTGGCCTTGCCGATCGTCGATGAAGGCGGTCGATTGGAAGGCATCATCACCGTCGATGACGTCATCGATATCATCAACGAGGAAAGCACCGAAGACATGTACAAGATGGCCGGTTTAGCCGAGGAGGACCGAGTTTTCACGCCGATCTCCCGGTCGGTTAAGATGCGCCTGCCCTGGACGATGCTGAATTTGCTCACAACTGGGCTGGCAGCATCAGTGGTGACGATCTTTCAAGGCACAATCACGGAACTTGTAGCCCTGGTGACGTTTATGCCGATCGTCGCCGGCGTCGGCGGCAACGGTGCAACCCAAACTGCGACAGTGATTATCCGTGGCATTGCGCTCGGCGAGCTTGAGTTCTCGTCCGCCTGGAAAGCGATCGTCAAACAGGTTTCGGTCAATGTTTGTCTGGCTGTTGCGGCCGGCGCCGTGATCGCTCTGATCGCGGCTTTGTGGCAGGGAAATCCAGTTCTGGGATTCGTGCTTGCTTTGGCGATGATACTGAATTTGGGATTGGTCGCCGGGTTCTCGGGAGCGGTCATCCCCCTGCTGCTCAAGGCGATGAAATTCGATCCGGCGCTGGGCTCCGGGATCGTCGTCACCGGCCTTACGGACGCGTTTGGCTTTCTTTCATTTCTCGGCCTCGCGACCTTGTTTATTCATTATCTGACTTAAACCTCAGCGCTGACCGCCCCTGCGGCTACAGAATCTTTCTTGACCAGAAAAAGTATCCCGCCGATTAAACTGTCCACCGCAACGATGAGAAATAACAATAAGCCAAAGGCGATACCCTCCTCGGAATCGATACCGATTAACGCGAGCAAAAAAATATAACCGCCTTCGCGCAAGCCAAAACCGTTAACGCTGATCGGCAGCGCCGAAAAGGTTCCCACCAATGGATAAACGATAATGCAAAAGGAAAGCGGCAGACTCAGGTGCAGGGCCAGGCCCATGATCACATGCATCCATGCTTGAACCAGGTGAACCATGAACGAAAGCGTAATCGCCTGGGGAATGACGCGCCAACCTTTTCGGTAACTCGTGAGAATAACCCGCAACTTGGTGATCAACGGATGAGCATCCTCAGGCAGCACGCGCCGAACCAGCGGCAGCAGCAAACCGCCGATCAAAAACGCCACAGACAAAGAGAACGTCAGCGCCCGAATCGCACGAGGAACCTCATATTCAGGAAACAAGAGGAGACCAAGTGCGCCAAGCCAGATGAGCACCACCATGCCGATGCCCCGATCCATCAACACCGAGACGGCGGCTTGAATGGTGCTTCCGGATGCGCGCTTGTGCTGGTCTCTGTTCTCCTCCCGGGCAAGATAATAAACACGGCTGACGTCTCCCCCAACCGTGCTGGGCGCGAACAGATTAAAAAACATGCCAATAAAATAGTAAGCGGTGAGATCCTTGTACGGCGTCCTAATGCCCAGGGGGCGGGCCAGGACAGTCCATCTCAGCGCGCTGACCACTTGGGTGCCGAGATATATCACCAGGGCCAATGCGATGTAGGAAAAATTCGCTGATGCCAGAGTATGGGCAAATTGCTCGCCGTCGATGCGGGTTATGATATAACCGAGAAGCCCGACGCTGACCACGAGCTTGAGAATAAAGATGACGATGCGGTTGCGGTTCTTCATTCTTCACAAGCGGGTTGGATAAGAACCTGCTTCTCGTCCTTCGGCACATCGTCGACCATCACTCTACGGCCAGAAATGTGAAGTTTCCCTTGGGCATAAAGCTGAATCGCGCGCGGATAAATCCGATGTTCCTGTTTGAGGATGCGGGCAGCGAGCGCGGTTTCGCTATCATCCTGAAAGACCGGCACCACCGCTTGCATAATGATGGGGCCCTCGTCGCATTCATCATTGACGAAGTGAACCGTGCAACCGGAGAACCGCACGCCATGTTCCAACGCTTTTTTCTGAACGCGCAGCCCGGGAAACGCCGGCAGCAATGCCGGATGGATATTCATAATACGATTGGAATAGGCTTTGATGAACGGGGGCGACAACAGCCGCATGAAACCGGCTAGCACAACGAGCTCGACGCCGCAGCGCCGAAGAATATCCACTATCGCCTGATCGTATGCTTCGCGGCTGAAAAACGATTTATGATCCAACACTGCTGTGTAAAGACTGTGCTTCTGGGCTCGCGCCAGGCCATAAGCGTCCGCTTTGTTGCTCAGCACGACCGCGATCTTAGCATCGAGCGCGCGCGCTTCGATAGCGTCAATGATGGCCTGAAGATTGGTGCCGTTGCCTGAAATGAGAACGCCTATCGAAAGCTGCCGTACCATAATCTGTAGGTTATATGATGTCCGCGCCGCGCGGGCCTTTGCGGATCTCGCCGATCACCATCGGCTTTTCGCCGCTTTGCCTGAGCGAACGCATGGCTCCATCCGCGGCTTTTTTGCCGACAACTAAAATCATACCCAAACCGTTGTTGAAAGTCCGGTCCATCTCGTCACGAGATACTGCGCCTATCTTGGCTATCATGCCAAATATTGGCGGCTGGGGCCAGCTGTCCCGATGGATAAGCGCGCGCACTCCTTGGGGCAAGACACGCGGCAAATTGCCGACGATTCCGCCACCGGTTATATGCGCCGCGCCTTTGATGGACGACTTAGCCAACAGATTGCGCATGGTCTTGGCGTAAATCCGCGTCGGCGCTAGAAGCTCCTCGCCCAGAGTTCGGCCGAGCTCGGGCAGTCGTTGACCAAGTTTCAGGCCGCCATGCGACAGCAGGATCTTGCGGGCTAATGAATAGCCATTGCTGTGAAGCCCGCTGGAACGAAGTCCGATGAGAAGATCCCCGGGAACAATCGCTTTGGGATTGAGAATTTTCTTTTTTTCCAACGCGCCGACCACGAATCCCGCCAGATCGTACTCGCCGTCCGGGAAATCCCCGGGATGCTCAGCGGTTTCGCCACCGATCAGTATGCAGCCTGATTGCTTGCAACCTTGAGCGATGCCACGAATGACAGCCTCGGCGATAACGACGTCGAGTTTGCCGCAAACGAAGTAATCCAAGAAAAACAGTGGCTCGGCCCCTTGCGTCAAAATATCATTTACACTCATCGCCACCAGATCGATGCCGACGGTTTCATGAATACCAGTGGCGAAAGCAAGCTTGAGCTTGGTGCCAACACCGTCGGTCGAGGATACCAGGACAGGTTGGTGGTAGCGCCGGGCTTTCAAATCGAAAAGCGCGCTGAAACCGCCGACGCCGGCCAGCAATCCCGGCAGTTTTGTTTTTTTGGCAACCCTCCCGATGCGGCGCACCAGCTCATCGCCTGCCTCGATGCTGACACCCGCCGCCGCGTAGGTCATTGCTCGTTTCTTGGCCAAAGAAGTACTGTCCGTTCTGCGTTGGTTTGGAGATATTGAATATCGCCGAATGAGGCCGCAACGCCGAGAGGGAAAATCATGCGGTGGAACCGGCAATCGCCTCTGGCGTTCCCATCGCGGAGGCGAGCAAGCTTCTGATTCTCAATGTGTACTCACCGAAGTGCACGCTGCTCATCATCTCCAGAGTTCGCGGTCGGGTCAGATCAATCGAGAGCACTTCCACCAGCCTGCCTGGCCTCGCAGACATAACGAAGACGCGGTCCGACAAAAACACCGCTTCTTGAATGCTGTGAGTAACAAACAGAACAGTTTTCTTCTTTTCTTCCCACAATCTCAGTAGCTCGAGATCCAATTCGTCGCGGGTCATCGCATCGAGAGCGCCAAAAGGCTCATCCATGAGGAGCAATTGCGGATCGGTCACTAAAGCTCGGCACAGTGAAACGCGCTGCTGCATGCCGCCCGAGAGCTGATGCGGGTACATTTCCTCGAACCCCTGTAGTCCGACTAAATTGATCAAAGAACGAGCCCTCTCCATGTGGCTGGCAACGTTGCGCTTGGCAAACTCCACTGGCAATAAAATGTTTCCCAATACCGGGCGCCATTTTAACAACACCGGAGCCTGAAATACCATGCCGACGTTTTCCAAGGGTTGGTCGACGGATCTACCGCTGATCAGAATTTTACCGGATGACGCGGGAAGGAGTCCCGAGAGAATTTTCAGCAAGGTGCTCTTGCCGCAGCCGCTGGGCCCTACGATGGAGACGAATTCGCCGGCGCGAATTTCGAAAGAAATGCGCTCTAAGGCAGTGACGATCTTAGCGCCGCTGGTAAACACCCTGGAGGCATTGTCAACGGCGATTAGCGGCGGCATTCGGACCCAAACTGAGCGATGCAAGTATTTGTAAGCGAATCGCTACGGCGTTAAGAGTGGCTATTCGGAGTTGAACTACGGCGTTTTACTATCTTTTGATAAACTGATTGGTGAAAACTTCCTTTGCGGTAACCTTGCGCGCCACGTCGAAATATTCATTAGTGATGCGAACTGTCTTATCCATAATATCCGGTTTCATGTAACCCAAGCCGGACTGCACCGATTCCGCCGGCAACATGACCTCGTTAAGAGCATTTCTCAACTGCAGCGTCGTGAGGGCTTGATCCAACTCGGGTTTCTGCTTCAGCAGGATCTTTAGCGCCTCCTCTTGGTTATCACGGGTGTAGCGCAATCCTTCCATGGTGCCTTCAACATAGGCCCTGACGAAATCAGGCCGTTTTTTGATATCCTCTTCTTTGGCCACCAAACCGCTGCCGTAAATGTCCAGGCCGGTATCTTTCATGAAAACCCGATTCAACTTGGTTCCAACTTTGGCTGCTGCCAATTCCGCCACCTCGTCATTGGAAGCGCGGAACATGATGATAAAATCCGATTTCTTGGTCGCAAGCGCGGCCGGTTGGATCGGCGCCGCGGTCTCCTGAATCTTGATAGATTTGAAATCGATGCCGTTGATTCGACAATAAGCCGGCATTAGAAACCACTGTGCCTGCCCGGCGCTGATGGCCCACGACTTGCCTTGCAGATCCTTAATTCCCTTTATCGCAGAATCTTCGCGCCACAAGATGGTAGCAGCGACATAACCCAGCTGGCCCACCACCTGAACGCCGGTTCCGCGGGATCGCGCGACTATCGCTGTTGAAATATCGGCAAATCCAAAATCAGCCCCTCCGGCCGCTATCGTCCGAACAGTATCCGCCGAACCCGACCCGGCTTGGACGGTCGCGGCAAGACCGCGCTTGGCATAAAAACCTTTCTCGAGCGCGACGTACCATGGCGCATGTTTTCCGCCGATGATAAAGTCCATTCTGATATTGGCCGGTGTCGGTTGCGCGGCTACGGCGTTGAAGCTGAAAGTGATCATCGCCATGAGCGCGCTTAAAACCGCTGCGGCAACGCGGTGAATGCTAAACTCAATGTCAACCCTCGTCATACGCTCCACCTCCGACGTCAGAAAGAACCTTCCACCTGACGCACCTCAGCGCTCCACGGCGCCAACTTTCTTTGAATGATTTCGACCAGCCAAAAAAGTCCCAGGGACAGCACCGCTAAAATCAGCAAAATAACCAGGGCAAATGCTGTATCCAAACTGTAATTAGCTTGCAAAACTAGATAGCCCAAACCTTCATTTGCGGCGACAAACTCGGCGACAATCGCCCCAGTCACCGAAAGCACGATCGCCACTTTGATTCCGGCGAATAGGTAGGGAAGCGAGTTAGGGAGACGAATCTTTTTGAAGACATCGAATTGAGAACCACGATTGATACGCGCCAGCTCCAACAGTTCAGGCTCGACTTCTTTCAACCCGACAACGGTATTCACCACAATCGGAAAAAAGGCAACGAGGAACGCAATGGCAATTTTAGACATCAACCCGTATCCCACCCATATCACCATCAATGGCGCGAACGCGCTCTTTGGCATTGCATAGAGTATTACGATGAGGGGATAAATCGTATTCTGTAGATGCGGCGAATAGACCACCGCGACGGCAAAAGCAATCCCCAACAATAGAGATAAGGCGAAGCCGCCAAAGGCTTCGATAAAAGTGATCCAGGCATGATGGCCGATAACCGGCAGCTTTTGTATAAAGGAGATCCAGAGATCGCGCGGCGGCGGCAGAATGAAGGAAGGAACCTGAATAATCTCGACCAGAATTTCCCAAAGAATCAGAAGCGCCAGGAAAAATACTATCGGTTCGATGATGTTCCTTGTACTAGCCTTCACGTCCCCAACTCCGAAGCCGACGTTAAAGGAAAGCTCCTACCCTGTCAAGGAAATGGCCCGAACTATGGAGCTGAAAATCTGGTTGCAGGCTGCTCAAATTACCCGGAGGCCGCCCGAATAACTCGTGTTCGTGGCCGTGAAAACGTGATCCAGACTCCGAACGAACACGAACACGGATTTAAGGGGAAACAAACGGCATGTGAGGGCCTTCGCCGGGCTGCTAAGGCTCTTCCAGTTCGCGCTTGAGCTGGCTGCGCTCGAGCAGGACATCGCGTTTCTGGCGAATCAGCTCGCGCTCTTGTTTTAGGAAGCGCTCGACTGCACGACGAAATCGACCGTCGACAATGTAATGCATGCTGGTGGTGTGCTCGGGGTCGAGACCGCGAAGTTGTTTGAAGCTACCGCCGGCGCCGGCTTCGAATCGCTGCAGTCCCATGGTGATGCAGTGCTCGATGGCTGAGTAGTAACAAACATTGAAGTGGAGAAAAGGCTGGTCTTGGAACGCGCCCCAGTATCGCCCATACATGGCCGTATCATCTCTGATGTTAAAGGTTCCAGCGATAATCTTGCCGTCGCCTTCGGCCAACATCAAGCAGATATTGCTCGCGAACCTTAGGTGAAGTTGGTCAAAAAATTCCTGGGTGAGATATTGGCGGCCATAATACAGTCGATCGATGTGGCCTTTGTAAAGACGAAACATGGTGCGCATATGTTTATGTGTCAGCTCCTCGCCCTCGATCGCACGGATTGAGATTCCCCGCTGGGCGACTTCCCGCCGTTCGCGCTTGATCTTGTTGCGGCGATCGCTGCGGAAGCTGCCGAGATAATCGTCAAAGGAGTGAAACTTATGATTTTGCCAGTGAAACTGGATGCCGCGCCGGGCGATGAATCCAATTTGCTCGAGAGCCGCCACTTCATCATCCGAGCAGAAGTTAACGTGAACTGAAGAAATCTTGTTGTCGACGGCAATCTTGGCCAGCGCTTGCCCCATGATCGTAATTAAAGCGCTTCGATCGGTTCCGGCGCCCGTCAAAAAGCGATTACCGGTCACCGGCGTAAACGGTACCCCGACGAGCATTTTGGGATAGTACTGAATTCCGACGTGATGGGCCGTCTCAGCCCACTCATAATCGAAGACGAACTCCCCCATACTGTGCAGCTTCAGGTACATGGGACAGGCTGCAACGACCTTTCCGGCGCGTTCCACCACCAGATGATGGGGCAGCCAGCCAGTGTCATCGTTGACGCAACCGGATTGTTCCAAGCTGTCCAGCCAGTGCCATTTTAAGAAAGGCGAGCCGTTGGCTATCAAAGCGTCCCATTGCACTTGCGATATTTCCGAGATCTTGCGAACAGCCCTGATCGACACGTCCACGCTCATGAAGCCGACTCTATCATGATTGCTGGGACCAGCAAGATTTCGGAGCTTCTGGTGGAAGCGCTGTATCCATTTTGTTGATCTCAGCCGCCTTGACTTCATCCCGAAAGATCCTTTAAATGGTTACTCTCTAGATGGCGGACTTAAGTTTATGGTGATTTACAATCTTCTCTGCAAGAAAAAACACGGTTTTGAAGCCTGGTTTCCTAGTTTCGAGGAGTATCAGAAACAAGCCGAGCAAAAACTGATTTCCTGTCCTACTTGCGGTACGACAAAAGTCGAAAAGGTGCCGCATGCCTGCGCTGTACATGTAAAAAAGGAGCAGCCAGCTCCGCCGGCCAAGACCGCGGCCCAAACACCGCCCGCACCGCCGTCTCCGGCTGAATTCAAGGAGATGCTCCTTAGAGTTCATCACTACGTCAAACAGAATTTCGAGGATGTCGGGCCACGATTTGCACAAGAGGCGCGGCAGATTCACCAGGGGAAAGCTGAGGAGCGGCCGATTTACGGCACGGCTACGGTCACTGAGGCAGCAGAGCTCGCCGATGAAGACATCCCCCATGTAGTTCTTCCCAAACCCGATTTGGACAGCTAGCAGGCCGCTCAAAGAGTCTCATATGCTTCGTTCCGCTCGCCCGACTCACTTCAACGTACTGAAGCGTACGCCTCAGCTCATCGAACATCGCGCGCCTCGGCTCTGAGTCTCTTTGAGCAGCCTATAATCATAGTTAAAGCTACAGCAGTCTCAGTGACTGTCGTTAGATCCGGTTTCTTTTACTCCATTCAAGTAAACCCTTCGCTTACAGTCGGACTCCCCTTGCATTGCCGGAGCTTCTGCGAAATAGAGAAAGCTTATTCCTGCAACTTCGACAGGAGGCGTCATGCTGCTGATCAACAATCAAACCGTCGAGCAGATTCTGGACATGAAGGGTTGCATGGCCGCGTTGGAAACCGGCTATCGTGACCTCATCGATGAACGCGCAGTCTACCGCGGCCGTTACGACCTCTTCGTGCCCAACGATGACCCGAAGTTGATGTATCGCTGGGGCACCATGGAAGGAGCCTCCAGAAGTTTCGAAACGTTCGCCATTCGCATGAAATCCGACATGCTGGAATGGCCTGAGGGTAAAACGGTTGAGAAATATTGCATCGAGCCCGGAACCTTCTGCGGCATCGTCATGGTATTTTCCACTCGCAACGGCGAACCTTTGGCAATCATCAATGACGGCGTCATCCAGCATATGCGCGTCGGTGGCTGCGCCGGCTTGGGCGTGAAGTATCTATCGCGCGAAGATTCCAAAGTAGTCGGCATCTTCGGCGCAGGCGGAATGGCGCGAACTTATCTGCTCGCTTTCAATGAGGTCAGGAAAATTGCCGAGGTACGGGTTTACAGCCCGACAAAAAAGAATCGTGACATTTTTGCCCAAGAAATGGGTGAAAAATTGTCGATCAAAATCATTCCAGTAGAACGCCCGGAAAATGCCGTGCGCGGTTGCGATATCGTCGCCACCTGCACCGATTCCATTCAAGTTGTCGTCGATGACCCTTCGTGGATCGAGCCCGGCATGCACCTCACCTGTGTTAAATCCAACGAATGGAACCCCGAGATCGTCAAGAACTCCGATCTCGTGATCAAAATGGGCCGGGCCACGATCAACCTCGACGTCGGCATGCGGCGCATCGGCGGCGAAGCCGCCGTGGTCGCCGGCAATGAGGAAGAGATCAAAAGAATCGCCAACCCCCGGGTCGATATTTTTTCCGGCGACTTTCCCGTGCTCACGGATGTCATGTCCGGCAAACTCAAAGGACGCACCGATCGCAATCAGGTGACCTTCTTTGCGAACAGCGGAACTCAGGGGTTGCAATTTGCTTCTACTGCCGGCTACGTCGTTCGTGAGGCAAAACGGCGCGGCCTCGGCCAGGAGATACCCACCCAGTGGTTTCTTCAGGACATCAGAGACTAGCTCTACATGCGGACGACGAGACGGCCGACTCCTTAGCGCCACTGCGACCGACGTTCTCGGCTTTATTGGTGCCATAATCGTGATCCGACAAAATTAAAAACCAATAAACTTTCTCTAATTTGACAGTGCTCTCCGTGATCAGGATGCGTAGAGTAGCCACCGAGAAACGAGATGGCGGATGGAAGACGATTCCCAAATGATGAGAGCCTGGAACTTAGTTTGGGGACCGCGGCAGCCTATGCGATCCTGGCAGGCATACAACTGGAGTTCTGCACAGCTTGGACGAGAGTTTCACAACCACCGAGAGCTTTCCGATAGCGCGGCGTCGATGGTGGACGGACGCCTGAGGCTAGTTATTCCATGATTGTTAGTTGTCGCTGGAGTGCTGGAAGGAACGATCGGGTTTCCCACGCAGGCCCTGGAGCCGATCACTTCGAATAGACAGAACTTGTAATCGGTGCTTACATTTTGGAAAATCGCTGGCAGAAATCGGTTTTCAGTTTTTCCTCAGATATGGTTTTGCTGAGAGATGCAACCAACTCTGGAAACCGCTCCTGCGGAAATTCCTCCATCGATTCTCCGAAGGCCCTCACGTGATCACGCACAATCAGAGATGCTATGCTGCGCATGACATTGCTGAGCTCACTGAACTCAGCGATCATGCGGTCGAAAGCATACGGCGACACGGTTTGCGAAGCAGCTTCCGTTATCGTGGACGTGGCTCCAATAGCCTGAAACTCGAAGGAGGTCGATCTCTCTACGTCGGTTTCCATCGGCTCGCGTCCGGCTGTGCCGCTAGTTTGCGGCGCCTGAATATCAATCAAAGCTGCTGCTGTATCGTGCTTTATCCCGTTCGTGTGGGGTTCTACGTGGACATCTAGATCGATGTCCTGATTCCGATCTTCGCATGATTGTTTGATGGTCGATTCCGTATCCGGGACCCGACCGTTCGCAACAAGTCCAGCCACAATTTGTTCCGTCTGGCTAAGTTGGGCCTGCAGCGTAACGATCTTCATCTTGAGATCCTCGATAACCTGCTCGGCTTGATGGGCCTTACTCGCCGCCGTTTCTTTTGCGTGCCCATTCGTCAGCTCCAGATGCGTTACCTGATCTACCAAAGCATCCATCTTGGATTTGAGATCGTTTACTTCGGATTGTCGACCCTGCAGAGCTTCTTCTTTCGTCTTCAATAGACTTTCTAAATCGCGGATCTCGGCGGCGAGACTGTCTTCCATCTTTCGGCTGGCAATGTCTTTTTTATGAATGGTGTCTTCCGTCTCTCTCAGTCTAGCCTCCAGCGCGCTGATGTTTGTCTTGAGGCCGTCGATAACCTGCTCGGCTTGCTGATTCTTACTCGCAGCCTCTCCTCTTGCGTGCTCGATAGCCAACTCCAAATGGCTGACCTGCCCGGCCATGACATCTATTTTCGAGTTGAGTACGTTTATCTCGGATTCCCGGCGTTCCAGAGCTTCTTCCTTCGTTCTCACCACATTTTGTAAATCGCGGATTTCGGCATTAAGGTTTTCTTCCATCTTTTGGCTGGCAGCTTCTTTTCTATGGACGATGTCCTCGGTCTCTCGAAGCTTAGCCTCCAGCCCTGCGATGTTTGCTTTCAGACCCTCAATCTCGTGCTCGGCACGTTGCGCCTCACGCGCCACCACGGTTTGATCGTCGCTAACCGCCGCCTTCAAACTACCGATTCGGTCGACCAAGATTTTCTCGAGCTCCCCGATCGCATCGTTTAAACTGCCGTCGCTATCTTTTACCCGCGCGGAAATCATGAGGTGCGGTTTCCGCCGGTGTAGAGTCCCTTGCACTACGCCTCTGACTGATTGCATTACTTTGGTCATATTTCCTCCGAGCGTAAGTGTCCAAACTTTTGTCACTGCTTGTCAATAAAATTCTCTACGTTACAACTGGGCAGCCACATTTCTGGGATCAACTGGACTGTGTCTCATGGAACACCATGGCATTTCTTGCTGCCCTTTGTTCATTTAAGCCGTCCTGATGCCATATCATCGATGCCGGTGACACGAGACAGTACTACAAACAGTTCACATACGCGTTCAACTTTCGTTGGATTCGTGTCGCTTCTTCCAGGATTACGGCTATCGGCGTCGCGCTTTGGTGTGGACGGCACGAATGCAACGTCGAGCAGGAAGATAACACCGGTTAACGAAACCGAGCTTGACGATGAAACCTTTTCATGTCGAGCAAACACAGCAGGGGCTTCAATCGCGGCAGTCAGCTGGCCGCCGGTCCACCTGGCCGGTACTCCTGTCACCGTTTAGGAGCTCGGCTAAGTGTCGGTTTGTGGGGATTCCGTCAGGATTTCGTGTAGGCGGCCGTGATCGATAGGCTTGGCCAGGTGATAATCGAAGCCAGCCTCTCGAGAGCGGAGGCGGTCATTTTCCATTGCCCAGCCAGTCTGCGCGATCAATACCGTTTTGCTGAATTGCGGCTGCTCTCGGATTCGGCCGGCAAGGCCGTAGCCGTCCATACCAGGTAAACCGATGTCTATCAGCGCTACCTCCGCGGGGAACTCGTGCAGTATTTCCAGCGCATCTGCGCCGTTATGTGCGATACGCACATCATGCCCCCTCAGTTGAAGGAGAATGGCTAAACTCTTCGCCTGGATTGCGAGGTCATCGACGACCAGAATCCGACGGCCTTTTTCGCCGACAGTTTGTGCATTCGGTCGTACGGCACCATCCTGATCTTCGACCACGGGATCGCCTTCGCCAATTGGTATTCGGACAACAAATTCGCTTCCACGACCTAAGCCCTCGCTTCTTGCCTCTACATTACCGCCGTGCAGCTCAACAAGACTGCGCACCAATGTCAGTCCGAGACCAAGACCGCCTCGTTCG
>DASUVS010000025.1:0-8124 GCA_036378835.1 Binatia bacterium
CCATCAGCCGGGAACTCGCCGATGTCAAAGCAAAGCTACTCGTCGATGTTGCCAAAGAGGTGCGCAAGTCGATTTAGTATCACCTAGAAGTTCGTTGCAGATTCTTAGATGCTTTCGTCGTCATTCCCGTGAAAACGGGAATCCAGATCCTCCCTGTCTCTCCCCTTCTGTAAGGGGGAGACTAAAGAGGGGGTCGATTCCGGGCTGCTTACTCCGGACCGTGATCCGTAATAGCGCCGCAAGACGTTGAAGATTTCGGAACTTGGCTTCTGCGGCTTCAATCACATCACTGAAAACAATAATTTACTCATGGCGCTAAAACAAACCCGCGATAAAAGTCCCGAACGTAGAAAACCCCGCGCGTGTCCCGAATGCGGCTCCACCGAAGTGATTCCTATCGTTCACGGCATTCCCACGCCGGCACTGCAGAAACTCATCGACGAAGACAAGGCGATCATCGCCGATCGCGAAGAATGGGAAGGCATGAGCGAGTGGTACTGCAAAGCTTGCGGCTGCGATTGGAGCGGCGAATGGCGCAGATTCAAAATGCCCGGCGGCGTCAACGCGACCCGGGTAAAGAAATAACTCGCCGCGTGAATAGACACGACGCGGTCATTTTTACTCTGCTGATTCTTGTGTCCGCAGCAAATTCTCTGCGGCCTCCCACGGCATTTAGCCAAAGCACGTCCGATAAGAGAGCTTCGGCCGCAATCATCTACGAAGCTATCGCGGCAACGAACGCGCCATTATGGCTCATGGAAGACGCACGGCTTTTCGAAAAATACCGCCTGAACGGCAAGGTCATCCATGCCCGTGGCGCGGTACCGGTCCAGGCGCTCGTCAGCAACTCGGTTGAATTCGGCGCGTTCGGCGGACCTTCCGCTGTGGCTGCGGTTCTGGCCGGCAGCGATCTTGTATTGATCGCCGCCAAGGGCAATTTCGCGGTTATGTCCATTTGGGTGCGTCAAGACTCGCCGATTAGAACCATCGCCGATTTGAAGGGCAAAACTGTGGGCGTTACCCGCGCAGGTTCCGCCACCCACACCATCGCTCGCTTAGCCTTGAGATCCGGCGGGATCGGTGACAACGAAGTCAAATACCTGCACCATCCCGGCTTACCGGAAGCTTTTGTTTCACTCGATCGAGCTCTGGTGGACGCGAGCTTCGGCTCACCGCCGCGTCCGGGATTTCGCGAGCTGGTCGACCTGTCCTCGCTAAAAATACCGTTCCTGCAAGGCGCCATCGAGGTACAGCGCAGTTTTCTCCACAACCAGCGCGATACGGCGCTTAATCTTCTACGGGCATACGTCGAGAGCATCAAGCTTGCGAAAGAGAGACCCGAGCTCATCATCGCTTCCATCGCAAAACGCATGAGAGTCCCCGTTGAGCTCGTGCGGCCGGCATATCAACCGCACGCAAATGTTTTCGAAGCGATTCCCTATGTCCGAAAAGATTCGCTGCAAGCCATTCTCGATCTTTATCCCAAAGACCAGCTTCGCAACGCAGCGTTGGAAAAGCTCGTCGACAACAGCTTGTTGCAGCAGCTCGAAGACAACGGCTTTATCAAAGAACTTTATTCTAAGAATTGATTCTTGTTCGAGCGGACGAGCGATTAAGCACTGACGTGTTGACGTCAGGGTGCTCAGAGACATTCACATGTCCATTGCTCAACGCCGATCCTGGAATGCTGATACACAAACACAAGCAGCTTCAAGTTTATAAACAGATGCAGGCGGTCTATTTACCGGCAAGCGCGCCGCAGTTAATCCCCGCTCCCTCTTCTTGCACCAAAACCGTTGTGCAGTGAAAAGTCTGGCCTTCCGGCGTTTTTACAATCGTAAACTTTCTTTGATCGATGACGGTATAGCCGCCCACCTGTACGCTTGGGACGGCAGCGTACCGCGGGAGGCTCGGAGAGAACTCGTCGATAGCCATCGTCAGCAAACCGATCGTGGCGACACCTTCAATCACCTGCTGCGGCTGCGGCTCCGGCTCGGGCATACTCCGCGCGGCAACCTGTTTTTTGACAAGCGTCCCGAGCGCGGCGATCTCCGCATCGATCCCGACTAACTCCTGCTTGACCTCCGCGGCGCGATCCGGTCGCAACGAATTGGCCCTTAAAGCGATCCGATACTCTCTTCTTTTGAGGTCGAGTTCCACCAGCCGATTAAACTCCTTGGAACCGCCCATGGTCGTCAGATAAGTTGTCCTGATGGTATTGCCAATTCTCTGTCGCTCCGGCCATCGAGCCTCCTGCCCCTCGAGCTCTTCCATCTCGTCGTGATAACCATTCAAGCCAGTGAGTAGGGTCATGCCGGGAGAGACGGTTTTAGAGGACGAACACGCACTGAGCACGATCAAAAACAATAAGTAGTGGGTTTTGTAAGTTTTCATCCGAGTCCTTCCCCTGTCGTTCGAGCGACGGGTGGCATTTTAACACGAGATAAAATCGGTTGTGAGATTTTCTCAAATCGCGATAAAAACGCGGTCGTGCAAGGCGTCTAACGTCTGGACCGGTGCCTGCTTTCGTTATAAAGAAAGCATGAAGCGCAGCGCGGTAGTTTGCGGCGGTCAGAGGTGACTACGAGAATTAACCAAGAATCGTCACCCCCGAATGTCTTAATCGGGGGTCCAGTTCCGATCTCACCTGGATTCCCGATAAGAACATTCGGGAATGACGCATCTGAGAGGTCCAGGAATAATATCTTACGGCGCAAGGTGCGCGGGATTAACGCAGCGATCGGAACGAGCAACAATTTCGCGAAGTAGTGAAGGAAGAACCAATGAGCATACCCACTGAACAGAAAATCATTGATGGCGACGGCCACGTTGTCGAAGACATCGCCACCATCTGGAAATACATGCCCGAGCAGTACGTTGGCAGGAGTTTTTCAGATGCCCGCGGCAAGAGTCCTTTTCCACCCATCGACCATATGCACACCGCCAATCGCCATTTCACCCCGCGCGGCGCGTTTGCCAACGTCGGCCGCGAAGGTTGGGAGTTGTTTCTCGATGATGTCGGCATCGGCACGACCGTGCTCTACACCAGCGCGGGACTGGCTTTCGGCAAAATCGTCAGCCGTGATTGGGCCATCGAGCTAGCCCGGGCCTACAACAATTGGATCCACGATACCTACGTCTCCAAGAGCCCGCGTTTCAAAGCCATGGGACTCGTTCCATTACAAGAACCCGCCGAAGCGATGATCGAATTGCGACGCATTGTTCGCGATCTGGGTTTTTGCGGCGCGATGTTGCCGTCGATGGGCGCGAATATGCCGCACCTGGGATCCGAGAAATACTGGCCTATCTATGGTGAGGCCGAACGCCTTGGCTGCGCCATCGCCATACACGGCGGCGCCCATGAGGGCTTGCTCATGGACGATCTAAGCCCCTATGCGCCCGTCAACGCACTGGGCCACCCCATGGGACAGATGATCGCATTCGCCGGTATTATCTTTAACGGCATCTTCGACAAATTTCCCGGATTGCGAATCGGCTTCATGGAGGCAGGTTCGGCATGGCTGCTGACCTGTCTCGAGCGCTTCACCGGCTCCTGGGAAAGCCATGTTCAATTCGATCCTCGCGGCCGTTTCCTCCAACTTAGAAAAGGCGAAAAAATTATCGACTACGTCTGCCGGCACATCGATGAAGGACGCATTTTTCTCGGCGTCGAAGGCGAGGAATTGACCATCGCGGAAGCGCTACGCATTGTCGGCAACAAGCCGTTTGTTTATTCAACCGACTATCCTCACGAAGTAGACGCCGATACCTGCAAACACGAACTGGAAGAATTGCGCGAGAACCCTGAGATCACGGCCGCCGACAAAGAAGCCATCCTGTTTCGGAATGCGCAACGCTTTTATCAGTTAACGCAGTGAATCGTACGGCCGGGTTTAAACCCGCCGATGGCCGCACGATCATGACATTCAGGCTGAGGATCCGAACATGAGCAACACAAAACATAAAATAATCGATGGCGACGGACACGTTGTCGAAGATCACTCCGCCATCTCGGCGCGCATGCCCGAAGATTATCGCGGCCGTTTCGGCTCGGGTCGTTCACCGTATCCACCCAACGATCATCTTCATGCCGCCAACGCCCATTTTCTCCCGCCCGGCGCCTTCGCCAAGGTTGGCCGCGAAGGCTGGCTCGAATTCATGGAGGATGTCGGCCTCGACAGCGCCGTGTTGTACCCGACCAATGGATTGTCCTTTGGACGGGTGATCAGCAAAGACTGGGCGATAGAATTGGCGCGCGCCTATAACGACTGGATGCATGATGAATACATCAGCAAGAGTTCCCGCTTCCAAGCCTTGGGATTGATTCCGCTCCAGGAACCGCCGGAAGCCGTGAAGGAACTTCGCCGCATCGTCAAAGAGCTCGGCTTCTGCGGCGCCATGCTGCCGAGCACCGGCCCGATGCAAAGCCAGAATCACCTAGGCGATGAGCGCTACTGGCCGATCTACGAAGAGGCCGATCGCTTGGGCTGCGCCATTGGCATCCACGGCGGCGTTCACGATCACATGGGCCTCGATGACATGAGTCCTTACGCTCCGGTCAACGCGCTGGGCCATCCATTCGGTCAGATGGTGAACTTCGCCGGTATTCTCTTCAACGGTGTCTTCGACAAGTATCCCAACGCGCGCTTCGGCTTCATGGAAGCCGGCGCCGGCTGGTTCGTCAACTGCGTGGAACGGTTTGAACGATCCTGGAACAGCCACGTACAGTACGATCCGCGCGCTCGCTTTTTAAAACTTCGCGACAAGGAATCGATTACCGATTACATCAAACGCCATGTCGATGAGGACCGGATCTTCATCGGTGTTGAAGGGGATGAATTGACGCTGCCCTTCGCCGTCAGCATCGTCGGCAACAAGCCATTTATTTTTTCGTCGGATTTTCCCCACGAGGTCAACAACGATACCTGCAAGGCGGAGCTCGAAGAATTGAATGAGAATAAGCGGCTTACTGAAGACGACAAGGACGCAGTTCGCTACCGCAACGCGGAACGTTTCTATGGCTTGCGGCCCAATGAAGGCAACTCAAGACCTCGATCGAACTGAGCCAAAAGAATCCCGATCCATTGTGGAGTCAACCTTGAAAAGTAAATGCGCAGGGGCAGGCATCCATTTTATCCTCGTATTGACCACCTTGTTTCTCGAACTCGTTGCCAGCGCCGGATCGCACGCGCAGAGCCTCACCACGTTTCGCATCGCCAACGGCACTTCAGGCGAAACTCCGGCGGTTCTTTGGGTCGGCGTCGATCAAGGGTTTTACCGCAAACACGGCCTCAATGTGGAAACGATCTTCATGCGCAGCGGGCCGCTGGCGATGTCGGCGCTTGCCTCAGCCGACGTTCAAATGGTTTTTACCAGTTCCAACAATGTCCTGAATGTGGCGGCCGGAGGCATGGATGCTGCGGTGATAGGCACGGTTGTCGGCCGGCCCGAAGGCGACTTTATGGCGCGACCAGAGATCAAAAAGCCCGAAGAGCTTAGAGGCAAGCAACTCGCCATCCAAAGCATCGGCGGCGGTGGTTGGGCCAACAATATGCTCGCGCTCGATTATCTCGGTTTAGATCCCGAACGCGACAACATCCGATTCATCGTTCTCGGCGATCAACCATCGCGAATTCAGGCGCTCGAAACCGGGCGCGCCCAAGCTTCATGGATGGGCTCGACGTTTAGCGCGCCGCTCAAAAAGAAGGGGTACACGGTTCTGCTCGATTTGGCGCGGGCGCCCATATCGTACCTGGGAACGTCTTTGGTCGCGCGCAAGAGCGCGGTTCGACAGGAGCCCAAGCTATACGAATCGATGCTCAAAGGCACGATCGATGCGATGCGATTTTTTATGAAGCCGGAAAATAAGCCCGCGGTCATGCAGAGCATGGCGAGGGTGCTGCGTCTTCCACGGGTCGACGACGCTGAGAACGGCTACAATGCGCTGTTGTCAGTCTACACCAACGACATGAGACCCAAGGTCGAAGGCGTAAAGAAAATCCATTCGATACTGGCGCGCACCAATCCGAAGCTGCAGAAACTTAAATCGGAAGAGATCATCGACGATTCATGGATTCGCAAAATAGTTGAAAGTGGCTATTAGCTGCTCGGGTATCTACTAGGACGTCGCAGAAATTACCGCTCGAACATGAACTGAGAAGAGCTTCGATTGCAGCTGCAATCCAGGGTCAGTCTAAACATCGGCGACTGATCTGCCGCTTCGGCGAGGAAAGAACGAATCGGGGAATGTCGCTACTGAGAACGCTTTTTCTGGAGATTGGAATTTTTCCTGAGCCAGTTCTCGATCAACTTCTTTTTAAAGCGCCACTGGTTACCGACTTTGAAAGCCGGCAACTCTCTATCGGCTAACAAGCGATAAACTGTGAACTTATCGACATTGAGATATTTGGCGACCTGCTCTAGCGTCATCAGTTGTTCTGGCATGTTCGTAGCCCTCTTTGGACCTTATCTGATCCCGATGGCGTAGCTCCACGTAAACGCTTAGAGACCCATATTTAGGGAGCGTCAAATATTCTAAATGGCAGATAAGGTCAAGGCCCCGGGGGGACGAACGTCGCGTAGTCACCCTCGTCTGTTAGATGAGCTATCCGGTGTAAGAACCATTTACACTTCTCTCCGGTACGGTGAACGGCACGGCATCGGGTCGATGCCGTGCCTCTGACGGACTAGGATTTCGCCGCGCACACGGTGATCTCGACCAGAGTGCCCGGCGTGAGGGCCGCGCCCACCGCCGTCCTCGTCGGCAGGTTCGACCTATCGACCCAGGCCATCCAGGCTTCGTTCATTTCGTCCTTAAGC
Organism: Binatia bacterium; assembly: GCA_036378835.1. GTDB lineage: Bacteria > Desulfobacterota > Binatia > UBA9968 > UBA9968 > WHTF01. Next base: position 6,820 of record DASUVS010000025.1, read on the forward strand.
GCGGCATCCGCCATATAGACCGTAGCGCTGAGAATTCGAGATTTGTTGGTGCCCGCCTTGGCCAGCACCGCATCGATCTTGCGCAACACCTCTTCTGTCTGTCCTTTCATCGGCAACGACTTGTTGTCGGCTACGGTTCCCGAAAGGAATACCAAATCTCCTAAGACTGTAGCGCTACAGTTCCATTCGCGTGGATTAATCCGTTGTATGTCCATAATATGCTTTGCTCCTCTTTAGTTTTTGAACTGCTTGAACGGTTGAACTTTTCAAAGTGGCGGACGCTGCTCGTACCACTTCGCACTTTGCTGGTAGGTGTACCCCGCTCGCAAGATCGTCACTTCATCGAACGGTTTGCCGACGAGTTGTAGAGCGATCGGCAAATGACTGTCTGAGAATCCGCAAGGAACCGACAATGTCGGCAGTCCGGTCAAGTTAAATGGCCCGTGGTATTCGGGAACCACATGTTTGAACAATGTGTCGATGGGTCCGACCTCTTTGACCAGCGGCGCCGGACCCGCCTGGCATGGCAACGCCAGGCAATCCACTTTTTCGAAGACCTCGGCAAATTCCCTTCGGACGCGACTCCTAACGCGCTGCGCCTGAATGTAATCCGCTGAACCGGTTAGAAGTCCTAGATAGATTCGCGCGCGGCGTTGCGCAGCGCCGTTCTTCAGCACCGAGGCGGCGTCGCTCTTATGCGCGGCCCAGAATTCGTTGTAATAAATAACGGCGTTGGCGATCGTCGCAAGATTCAAGGTCGGAACTTTGACTTCCTCGAGGCGCGCGCCCAATTTTTTCAAATCTTCAATGGCTCGGTTGACCAGTTTGATGACGATGGGATCGGTGCGCGCTGCGCATTCATCGATAAAGTCTCGCGGCACGCCGACGGTCATTCCTCTGACGTCTTCGCGCAATGCACCGGCATATTCGGCCACCGGGACACTGCTCGAAGTCGGATCTTTGGCATCATGACCGGCAACCGCCTCCAGTATATGGGCGGTATCTTCGACCACACGCGCCATGGGACCGCAATGATCCAATGACCAACTCAGCGGCGCTAAGCCGTAACGGCTCACCCGGCCGTAGGTCGCCTTTAAGCCGGAGATGCCGCAGAAAGCCGAGGGGTTGCGAATCGAGCCGGCGGTATCTTCGCCGAGAGAGCCCAGACAGAGTCCGCCGGAGACGGCAGCGCCGGAACCCGTGCTCGACCCGCCGGTGATGTGTTCGGTGTTCCACGGATTGCGCGGCACCGGCAGCGACCCGTCAGGCAAACTGCTCATGTGAAGCTTGCCCATGATGATCGCG